>URWH01000296.1 GCA_900551515.1 uncultured Porphyromonadaceae bacterium | reverse complement strand
TATACTCGACGACTGACAGCCCTGCCGTTAACATTTATTATTAAACAAGCTCTAAAAGAAACAGCAATGCCAAAATATTCTGTCATAGTTCCGGTCTACAACCGCATCGATGAAGTCGATGATCTTCTCTGCAGCCTCACCCGGCAGACGATGACCGATTTCGAAGTGATCATAGTGGAGGACGGCTCTACGGTTCCCTGCCGCGAAACGGTTGAGAAATACGCCGGTAAGCTCGACGCGCATTATTATTTCAAGGACAACGAAGGACGCTCCATTGCCCGCAACTATGGCATCCAGCGCTCCAAAGGCGACTATCTCATCTTCTTCGACAGCGACTGCGTCATCCCCCCCGACTATTTCGCCATTCTTGATGCCCGGCTCACGGAGACGCCGCTCGACGCTTTCGGAGGCCCCGACGCCGCTCACGAATCCTTCACCCCTACGCAGAAAGCCATCAGCTTTGCCATGACATCGTTTCTGACCACAGGCGGCATTCGCGGCGGCAAGATACAGATGGAGAAATTCGTCCCGCGCTCGTTCAATATGGGCTATTCCCGCGAGGTTTACGATCGCGTGGGCGGTTTCCGTGAAATGTTTTCCGAGGATATCGACATGAGCACCCGCATCCGACAGGCCGGTTTTTCGATCGGGCTGATCCGCGATGCCGCGGTCTACCACAAACGTCGCATCGATTTCCGCAAGTTCTGGCGCCAGGTCCATATTTTCGGCCGCTCGCGAATCACGCTCAAGCTCCTCTACCCCGATTCGCTCAAACTCGTGCACACGCTGCCGGCGCTTGCCGTGATCATCGGCGTAGTGTTCGTCGCTCTCGGCATCTTTGTCTCGCCCTGGTGGCTACTGCCCATCGGCATCTACCTCGTAGCATTATTTTTCGCCGCCCTTCTTTCGACAAAATCATTCAACATCGCACTGCGGGCCGTTCCGGCATCTGTCGTGCAGATTGCCGGCTACGGCACCGGTTTTATACGCGCTTACTTCACAAAAATAATTCTTGGACGCGGACGCGATATCAATGAGGAAATAGCCGCACGCAAGGGGAAATGACCATGAACAACAACGACAACACCCCCTCCACCAATTCACGGCGCATCGCCGATCTGAGCGACGACGACAAACCGCGCGAAAAAGCCCTCCGTCACGGCATTCGCACGCTGTCCGACACCGAGCTCATAGCCATCCTGCTCGGAGGCGGCATCCCCGGCAAATCGGTCATCGACCTGAGCCGCGAACTCTACGACATCAGCAACCGTTCGCTCAGCGACCTCGCTCGCATGTCGGTGCGCGACATGTGCAAACGCATCGCCGGCATCGGTCCGGCCAAGGCCATCACCATTGCCGCCGCTTTGGAGCTGGGCGCACGCCGCAAGGATCTCAAAAGCGAATCCCGGCCACGCATCCGCACGTCGTCCGATGCCTATGAGGTGATCCGCAACTCGCTGCAGGATCTCGCCTACGAAGAATTCTGGATCATCCTGCTCTCACGCGCCAACATGGTCATCGCCACCACCTGCATCAGCAGCGGAGGCACCGCCGCTACGGTCGTCGACCCGAAAATTATCATGAAGCACGCCATCGAGCATCTCGCATCATCGATCATTCTCGTGCACAACCATCCCTCGGGCAACATCAGTCCGTCGGCTCAGGACGATGCTCTCACCCGGAAAATCAAATCGGCCGGACAGTTGCTCGACGTCAACGTGGTTGACCATCTCATCATCGGCCAGACCGGATACTACTCTTACGCCGACGAGGCACGCATCTGACGCCCGCCAAGGTATTACGCCAACTAAGAGCCGGTTCGACAATAACTGTTAACGGCAGGGTCGCATAGTGCGGAGTGATTCGATGTAATTTCGGTACAGTCAAAAGGGAGAAGTGTCAAGGCTTGTGTTATTATCTGCCACAATATTATCCACCGCCGGGGACGGTATATTAACGTGAGTTCGACGAAATTAAGTAATTGAAAATTTGGTGATTAGCGAT
>URWH01000295.1 GCA_900551515.1 uncultured Porphyromonadaceae bacterium | reverse complement strand
CGGCCGGCGGCCGGCGCCGGAGGGTAATGGGATTACCGTGTCCGGGCGTCGGCCGCCGGGTTATAGGGGTTGACGTGCTGTCAGGTGGGGATCAGGCTATGCCGAGATCTTTTTTGACGGCTTCGATCTTGACGGCAGCGTCAGCGTTGGCTTTTTCGTAGTCGGCAGCTGAAGCCATCTTGCCGTGAACTTCGATGTAGAATTTGATTTTGGGTTCTGTGCCGGAAGGACGTACAGATACTTTGGTGCCGTCGGCAGTGAAGTACTGGAGCACGTTGGATGTGGTGGGCATGTCGAGTTTGGTGACGGAAGCGTTCTTGACGTCGGTGAGCGAAAGCGAGTCGTAGTCCTTGATGATGACAACGTCGCTGCCGCCGAGCTGTTTGGGAGGATTGGCGCGGAACTCTTTCATCATGGCCTGGATCTCTTCGGCGCCGGCTTTGCCGGTGCGGACCACGGAGATGCCTTCTTCGTGAGAGTAGCCGTATTTGATGTAGATGTCCTGGAGCATCTGGAGGAAGTCCATGCCTTTGTCCTTTGCCCAAGCAGCGGCTTCGGCCATGAGGGAGATGGCGCTGACGGCATCTTTGTCGCGGCAGAAATCTTCGGCGAGGAATCCGTAGCTTTCTTCGCCGCCGCCGAGATAGCGAGAGGTGCCTTCGTGGTCGCGGATCACGGCGGCGATCCATTTGAAGCCGGTGTAGCAGTCAAACATGCGGATGTTGTTTTTGTCGGCGATCGATTTGATGGTCTCGGTGGTGACAATGGTCTTGACGATGTATTCGTTGCCGGTGAGACGGCCGAGCTCGGCGTTTCGGGTCATGATGTAGTTGAGGAGGATCATCACGATCTGGTTGCCGTTGATGAGCACATATTCGCCCTTGGTGTCGCGGAGCACGCAGCCGATGCGGTCGGCGTCGGGGTCAGAAGCCATCACGAGGTCGGCATTGGTTTCTTTGGCTTTAGCGATTGCCATGGCCATAGCCGAGGGAACCTCAGGGTTGGGGGATACGACAGTGGGGAAGTCGCCGGAGGGGATATCCTGTTCGGGCACGTGGATGATGTTGGTGAAGCCGTAGTTGCGGAGCGATTCGGGGATGAGCTTCACGCCGGTGCCGTGGATGGGGGTGTAGACGATCTTGAGGTCTTTGTGGCGTTCGATGGCGTCGGGGCTGAGCGAGAGGCCTTTGATGGCATCGAGGAACTGACGGTCGATCTCTTCGCCGATGATCTGGATTTTTGATTTGTCGCCATTGAAGCGGATGGCTTCGACGCCTTTGATGCGGTTGACGTGGTCGATGATGTTCACGTCGTGGGGAGCGATGATCTGTGCGCCGTCTTCCCAGTAGGCTTTGTAGCCGTTATATTCCTTGGGGTTGTGTGAGGCGGTGATGTTGACGCCGCTCTGGCATCCGAGCTTGCGGATGGCGAAAGAAAGCTCGGGAGTGGGGCGGAACGAATCGAAGAGGTAGACCTTTATGCCGTTGGCCGAAAAGATGTCGGCAACGATTTCGGCAAAGCGGCGTGAGTTGTTGCGCACGTCGTGGCCTACGACTACGGAGATTTCGGGGAGCGTGGAGAAAGCTTCCTTGAGGTAGTTGGCGAGGCCCTGTGTGGCAGCGCCTACGGTGTAGATGTTCATGCGGTTGGAACCGGCGCCCATGATGCCGCGGAGACCGCCTGTGCCGAATTCGAGGTCTTTATAGAATGATTCGATGAGCTCGGTGTGGTCTTCGGCGTCGAGCATGCGGCGCACTTCGGCACGTGTTTCTTCGTCGTAGCCTTCACCGAGCCACACTTTGGCTTTTTCAGTGACTGTCTTGAGGAGTTCGTTGTTGTTGTCCATGTTATAGTAAGGGGTTATGTTCGCGCATTGCGCGAGGGTTATGAAATTATTTGGTCAGAGGTCGAAAGGCGGTCGTCGGCACACAATGGCAGCCGCCACCACAAATTTACTTTATTTATGTAATGTGGCAAAATTTTCGTCTCGGATTTTTAGACCCCATCCCACAAAATATGTTAACGTCAGGGTCGCAGCAGTGCGCCAG
>URWH01000294.1 GCA_900551515.1 uncultured Porphyromonadaceae bacterium | reverse complement strand
AGGACATCCTCCACCACGGCGGCGGGAAGGGACACGGGAGCGTTTAAAGGTATCGTGTCGGGGAGCGCGGCGGCCGGCTCAGAGGGTGCGGGCGCAGTGACCGGATGCCTGTTGGCGCGCGAGGGGCGGACAGGCTTCACAGGGTCGGCTGAAAAAATGTTAAATGGTGTTGTCAACATCAAAACGATGATGCCGACAATCGTCAAACTCCTTATTTGTGAAAATACGTTAAACACTTGCACTATGTCCGCAATTTACCCTACTTCATTAAATGGCAAACACTTACACAACATTGCCGCATAGCATTGCCACCACTGTTTCAGTTATTATTGGGTTTTATTTCGTCAAATATAGCAATTAATCTTTCAAGTTCACTCTCGTTGCGGAATGAAAAGATGATTTTTCCACTGCCCGATTTGTTGCAGGAGAACGAAACGGGGGTGTTGAAGCGCTGCGAAATGTGAGTGCCGAGGAGGTCGAATTCACTCGGCGAAGCCTTCTTGTTTTTGGCAGGCTGCACATCGGCGGGGGCGCCATCGCGGAGCTCTTTGGCGAGCTCTTCGACGCGGCGCACCGACAGGCCTTCTTTCAGGATGCGGTTGTAGAGGCGCAGCTGCTGCGTGGGATCGTCGATCGAAAGGAGGGCGCGCGCGTGGCCCATGTCGACGCGACGGTCGCGCAGGCCGAGCTGCACTTCGGCCGGCAGGCGGAGCAGGCGCAGGAAGTTGGCTATCGTGGCGCGCTTCTTGCCTATGCGTTCGCTGAGCCGCTCCTGCGTGAGCGAATACTGGTCGATCAGCTTCTTGAAGGTCAACGCGATTTCGATGGCGTTGAGGTCCTCGCGCTGGATGTTTTCGATGAGCGCCATCTCGGTCAGCTCCGTTTCGTTGGCGGTGCGGATATAGGCGGGCACCGATGCCAGACCGGCCAGACGGGCGGCGCGGAAACGGCGTTCGCCGGCTATGATCTGGTAGGATTCGGGGCCGGTCTTGCGCAACGACAGCGGCTGTATGATACCGAGCTCACGGATCGAGGCGGCGAGTTCTTCGAGGGCGTCCTGATCGAAAGTGGTTCGGGGCTGGTCGGGGTTGGGTGTTATCTGGTCGAGAGCGATGTCGTTGATGGCCGAAGAGCCGCGGGCGGGCACATCGTCCATCGATATCAGAGAGTCGAGTCCTCTTCCGAGGGCACTGCGTTTTAATGCCATAATAAGGTGTTGTTGTCGGCCGGAGCCGCGTGTTGGTATGTGTCGGGGTTATGATTGGATTCAATGTTTGCGGCGGTGGCGTGCGATGATCTCGCGTGCAAGGGCCGTGTGGGATGTGGCGCCGCGGCTTTCGGGGTCGTAGAGCAGTGCCGGAAGACCGTGGGAGGGAGCTTCGCTCAGACGGATGTTGCGCGGGATCACGGTGGTGAACACCATGTCGCCGAAATGGCTCTTGAGCTCTTCGTAGATCTGGTTGGCCAGACGGAGACGGGCGTCGTACATCGTCAGCAGGAAGCCTTCGATTTCGAGGGCAGGGTTCAGCTTGGACTTGATGATTTTAATGGTATTCAGCAATTTGCTGATGCCTTCCAGTGCAAAATATTCCGCTTGTACGGGGATGATTACCGAATCGGCGGCAGTCAGTGCGTTGACCGTAATCAGACCTAAAGACGGGGAACAGTCTATCAAGATATAATCAAACTCATTCTTCAGCGGAGCGAGTACTTCTTTCAGTATCTTTTCGCGGTTTTTCAGATTGAGCATCTCTATCTCGGCGCCCACCAAGTTTATGTGTGAGGATATCACTTTCAGTGTATCAATCTCGGTGTCATGAATCGCTTCGCGGACATCAGCCCGGTCGATAATGCATTCGTAAATAGTGCATTCCGACTGCTTGATGTCGACACCCAAACCGGAAGAGGCGTTTGCCTGCGGGTCTGCGTCCACAACGAGCACTTTCTTTTCCAGGGTGGCGAGTGAGGCTGCGAGGTTAATCGTAGTCGTTGTTTTTCCTACACCACCTTTTTGATTGGCCAAAGCAATTATTTTTCCCATATTATCTAAATTTATTGGCAGCGAAATAAGTGATAAATCCTCA
>URWH01000293.1 GCA_900551515.1 uncultured Porphyromonadaceae bacterium | reverse complement strand
ATCACGGTGGGCGCCATGCCCGACTTCTCGGCCGAGGCTTCGATAGAATATATCTCGCCCAAAGGGAGCGAGACCAACGGTGCCAACACGTTTGAGGTGCGTGCGGCCGTTCCGGCTGATGCCTGCAAGAATCTGCGCGCCGGCTACAGCGCCAACGCCACGGTGGCCATCAACCGGTCGGGCAATGTGATGCGCGTGCCGGAAAGCGTCGTGGAATTTGCCGGCGACTCGACGTTTGTCTACGTGCTCACCGACAGCGTCCCGAGCCAGACATTCCGCCGCACCCGCATTGTCACGGGCGCCAGCGACGGCCTGAACATTGAAGTGAAATCCGGAATCAAATCAACTGCCCGTCTGCGCGGTGCAGAAATCAAAGAAAACCAATGATCATGTCAACCCGCCTTGCAATAACAGCAGCCGCAGCAGCCCTTTGCGCGCTGACGGCTCCGGCCCGGTCAGCGACAGCTCCCTGGACTCTCGACCAGTGCATCGACTATGCAGTCAGTCACAACATCACCGTGCGGCAACAGACGCTCGAAAGCCGTTCGGCCGAGCTCGACATCACCGAGGCCAAGGACAGATTCCTGCCCGAGCTGAGCGCCGGCGCCTCGCAGACATTCAATTTCGGCCGCGGCCTCACATCGGAAAACACCTACGCCGACCGCAACACGTCGGAATTCGGATGGAACGTAGGGCTGTCGCTCCCCCTCTTTCAAGGGCTCTCGGCCAAACGGCAGCTCGATCTTGCCCGCACCAACCTCACGGCCATGCTCGAAAACATCGAGGCCGCCAAGGACAATGTCACGCTTCAGGTGATGACCGCCTATCTGCAGGTGCTATACTGCGGCGAACTTCATGAAGTGGCGCTCGAGCAGCAGCGCATCTCGCAAGTAGAGCTCGACCGCCGCACCACCCTCCTCGAGGCCGGCAAGATACCCGCTCTGGACCTCACCCAGGCCCGGAGCCAGCTCGCGCAGGACAAGCTCACATCCATCACCACGGCCAACGACCGGCAGATAGCCCTCGTTGATCTCGCCCACCTGCTCCAGCTCACCGACTTAGAGCACTTCGACATCGCCCCGCTGGCCGACAGCACAGCCCTGCTTCCCGACGCCGACGCCATCTATGCCAACGCGCTGCGCATCAACCACTCGCTCAAGGCTTCCGAGCTCGGAATAGCGACCGCCGACCGTCAGATATCGCTTGCCCGGAGCGGATGGCTTCCCCGTCTGTCGCTCAACGCCGGCCTGTCCAGCTCCTACTACAACATCTCCGGGATGGAAAACCCCGCCTTCCACCGCCAGATGCGTGACAACTTCAACAAATACATCGGCTTCTCGCTCTCCATTCCGATATTCGACGCATTCGCTACGCGCAACTCCGTGCGCAAGGCTAAAGTGCAGCGGCTCAACGCCGAGCTTCTTTACGATGATGCCCGCACATCGCTGCTCAAAGATATCCAGCAGGCTTACTATCAGGCCGATGCCGCACGCGCTAAGCTGGAGGCTGCCGAAACTGCGCGCGAGGCTGCCAAAGAGGCCATGGACGCCATGCAGGAGAAATACAACTTCGGGCGAGCCAACGCAACCGAATTCGAGCAGACGAAAACCACGTACATCAAGGCTGCTGCCCAGGCCGTGCAGGCGAAATATGAAGCGATGCTGCGCATGCGCATCCTCATGTTCTACAACTCGGGCCGATAGAGCGGCAACATAGAGCCGGTTCGACAATAACTGTTAACGGCAGGGTCGCATAGTGCGGAGTGATTTTTTGCCTGCGAGGAAGGAGTGTACCGAATGTACACGACTGTCGAACAGGGCGAAAAGCATCCGCTCTATGCGATTCGATGTGATTTCGGTTCAGTCAAAAGGAGAAAAGGTATGGTTTGTGTTATATATCTGTAGCACAAGTCGTTGAGCCCATGAGAATAAGAACTTGTTTTACCTCAGACAGCGAAAGCGCATTCGCAGATTTCTATCGTGCCTTCATGGAAAGGTGCGTACGGACCTCTATAAAGTATTCACTACGATTGCATATTTTGCCGCGATACTTTTCATGCTCAGATACTTCTGACCTACACCCACATTATGCACCAAAGATATTTGACCGGACGAAAACTAAATTCG
>URWH01000292.1 GCA_900551515.1 uncultured Porphyromonadaceae bacterium | reverse complement strand
GGTTTTAGGGGGCAGCTTACACTGGATTTTCCAATTGCTTTACCTAAAACGTACACCGATTGTCAATTGGATTAAAAAGATTCTTGCAGGGATTTTGAAGAATCCTTGATTATTCGTAATTTTGCAACATACATTGTTGCGAAGCCCGGAGTTGCACCGGGTACAATGTTAAAGCCCGGTTATTGCCGGGCTTTTTTCATTATCGGAGTAATCACTCACTTATGGACATAAAAAAAGCCCCAAAAATGGGGCTTTCGTGTACAAATTCGTGTACAAGTTTTGTAAATCCTTGATTTTCAAGGTTTATTGCGGAGAGAGAGGGATTCGAACCCCCGGAGGTGTGACCCTCAACGGTTTTCAAGACCGCCGCAATCGACCACTCTGCCATCTCTCCTTGCGCTTGATGGTCGCGATTTCGAGTGCAAAGATAGACGTTTATTTCCGATTATGCAAATGTTTCCGTAATTTTGCCTCATTATGTGCAGCGATTTGAATAGGGAACGTGTGTTTCATTTTAAAAAGTTTGATGTCACACACCTCAGTGCAGCCATGAAGGTGGGCACCGATGGCGTGCCGCTGGGCGCCTGGACCCGCGTGCCGTCGGCCGGCTGCATCTGGGATGTCGGCACCGGATCGGGACTGATAGCCTTGATGCTCGCACAGCGCTCTGACTCCCATATCGTTGCCATTGACATAGTCGGGGAGGCCACCAACGAAGCCCGGCGCAATGTGGCGCAGTCGGCGTGGAGCGACCGGATCACGGTGGTAGCCGGCGATGTTTTCGAGTGTGCCGACCGGCTTCCCCGTCCCGACTTGATCGTCTGCAATCCGCCGTTCTTCAACGAGACCGTTTGCGCACCCGACGAGCAGCGGCGCATGGCGCGCCATGAAGGCTCGCTTAACCTGTGCAGCGTGATCGAGCTGGCTGCCGGCGCTCTCACGGATGAAGGACGCCTGACGATGATAGGCCCGACGAAGAGAGCAGGCGATGTCGACTTGGCTTGCGCGCTCGCGGGCTTGCATATCCGGCATCGCCTCGAAGTGCGCACAACCGTCCGCAAAGCTCCGATACGCACCCTTTGGGAAATTTCGCGACAGGCGGGCGATTGCGCCCGGGAGGAAGAATCGCTGCGCGACGCCTCTGGCGGTTGGTCGGAATGGTACGTCGGGCTAACGCAGGATTATTACACTCATCTGAAATAGAATTGAATATGATACAGAGCGATTTGAAATTCACGGTTTCGGCCGGCAAGCGGATTATGATGCTCGTGTGCACATGGATTATGTGCGCCATCATCTTCTCGCTGATCTACGGCTTGCTGACCATGTCGGGTCTGTCGGCAATAAAACTCCGCATTGCCATGACGCTGCAGGATATACTGGTGTTTGTGCTTCCGGCCGCAATCACGGCAGTCGTGGTGAGCCGTCGGGCCGCCCAAATGCTGATGCTGCTGAAACGGCCGGGCATGATAAACATCATCATCGTGTTTATGATCCTGATAGCATCGATGCCGCTGATGGCGTTTATCATAGACTGGAATCAGCATATAACGCTTCCCGAGCAGCTCTCCGACGTGGAGCAATGGATGCGCGATGCCGAGACCTCGGCTTCCGAGTCGATGTCGCTGGTGATGGGCAAAAGCAGCGTCGGCGCTCTAGTTATCAATATAATGCTCATCGGCATCATGGCGGCATTTTCCGAGGAATTGTTCTTCAGAGGGGCACTGCAGCGCATACTGGCGACATCGTCAGTCGGGCGGCATGCGGCCATATGGATCACTGCATTAGTGTTCAGCGCCGCCCACATGCAGTTTCTCGGTTTCTTCCCGCGGTTGATTCTTGGCGTATTCTTCGGCTATCTGGCACTGTGGAGTGGATCGCTTTGGCTGGCTTTTGCCGGGCATGCTCTTAACAACACTATTGCCGTGATATTAACATGGATAAAAGACCGCACTGCCGGAGCATGCGACATTGATGCTGCCGCCACATCCATGACGGCCGACAATGTCGCGATATTAGTCTTTAGCGCAGCGCTCACCGCCTTGTGGGTGTGGCTGCTGTGGCGCAGGCTCAACGGCGGTCGCGCGGAAGCTGACAATTAGAGCCTATTCCACAAAATTTGTTAACGTCAGGGCGGCGTATTTTCGAGTGAA
>URWH01000291.1 GCA_900551515.1 uncultured Porphyromonadaceae bacterium | reverse complement strand
GGCGGATTCACGCTCGATTTGTCGATGGAAGAGGCGTCGGCGGCGTTCGACATCTCGATGCTGCCGTTTGTTATAGCGCTCGCATTGCTGTGCGGGGGATATTCGCTCTATTACAGCTATATAATGAAGGTGGTCGAACATCTGCTCGCTCGTTTACGCCGTCCGTTGATTCGCAATATTGCCGGCGGTGCAATGCTTGGTCTGGCGATTTTCCTGTTCCCGTCGCTTTACGGCGAGGGGTATGGTGTGATAGGTCAGGTGCTTAACGGCCGACTGGCTGCCGTGACGGCCGACGGCCCGTTTGCCGATGCCGGCGGCGGTATATGGCTGCTGACATCTGTGTCGTTGGGCACGGTGGCTTTGAAATGTTTCGCCACATCGGCCACCAACAATGGCGGTGGCGTGAGCGGCGATTTCGCTCCCACTCTGTTTGCAGGATGCATGCTCGGATTGTTCTTTGTCGCTGTGGTGAAAGCGCTGTGGCATGTCGATCTCCCTGTCGGCTTCTTCGCGCTGATGGGTATGGCGGGTGTGATGTCGGGAGTGATCCGTGCACCTCTCATGGCTTTATTGCTTGCAGTGGAAATGGTGGGTGCTTATGCAAGCTTTTTCCCGCTGATGGTGGTCACCACATTGTCGTTCGGCATCGTAAGGCTCTTTACGTCCGATGATTACTATTCAGGTCATATAGACCGGCCTAACGGCATCTTGTCGAAAATAGTCAAGCGCTGACGGCACTGTCTGTCGCGGTCGTGACGGCATGATCAGCGGTCAGCGGCGTGCCCGTGCCGAGCGTGTGCGCTTTTTTGATTTGCGGTGATGGCGTTTGGTGTAAGAGCCGTGTTTCTTTTTCGATGATTTGATCGATTTGGATTTCGACGGATTGTGGGTCAGTCCGAGGTAAGCCGATCTGACTTTTGATGTGAAATCGAAACTTTCGGCACACGGGCGCCCTTCGTCGTTGAGGCTGTGGGCGAAGAGCCATTCATAGGATTCAGGCATGTAGAAGAAACGTGCGGGCTGTGAGTGGTTCATGCCCGGAACGCGGTCGTAGATCAGTCGGGGCGTCGTCGGCTCGGCAAGGCGCATGGCGCTCACCACTTTGTCGCTTTCATTCACCGACACTGCGCGGTCGGCCGTGCCGTGAACAATCCAGAGCGGCACCTGGTTGAGGGCGGAGAGATTTTTCGAGGTGCCGCCTCCGCAGAAGGCCATGGCTGCGGCGATACGGTCGGGGTAGGCGGCTGCCACATCGATGGTGCCGTAGCCTCCGAGGCTCATGCCGAGGACGTAGACGCGCGTCGAGTCAACATTGCCGTTGTTCATCACCCAGTCGACAATATTCATCACTTTGCGCGGGTTCCACGATCCGCCCGGATTTTGCGGCGCTATGACGTAGGCGTCGATATCGCGGCCGCGCTCTATGGCGTCGATCGTTCCGTAGCGGCGCACGCGGTTGAGGTCGTTGCCGCAGAGACTTGCTCCGTGAAGAAACACTACGAGCGGCTTCGGCGTGTCGACGCTGACAGAGTCGGGCTCATAGAGCCAGAAATTGTAACCTTCGTCAACAACGCCGCGCTTGGCCGTGACGCTCTTGGCCGAGATATTGGATGCGAACAGTGCTACGAATGCTGAGAGAATGAGGAGCCGGAGTTTCATTTGAGTGTGATTTTGTAGATGGTTTTGCCGCGTGATCCTACAACGATGCTGTTGCCGGAAACAACGGGTGATGATTCAAAGTTGGCGCCCACCGGTGCGCGGTGGATGATTTTGCCGTCGGTGCCGTTGATGAGGTAGACGTTGCCGGCACAATCGGCTGTGACTATATAGAAGTTGCCGTCGGGGTCGGTGAATCCGACGGGCGACGACCAGGCGTAGTAGCGGAGCGGTGTTGAGTAAACGGTTTTTCCGGAGGCGCGGTCCATGGCCACGAACGATCCGTTGGAGCCGTCGGTGTTATGCACGCAGTTGGTGAAGATCATGCCGGAGCATTTGCCGCGTCCGGGCAGGGCAGTGGCATAATAGCCGCCGTCGAAGTGCTTTTCGTTGATGTCTTTGCGCTGCGCCGGCGTGCGGTTGCTCCATATCTCTTTGCCTGTGAGGGCGTCGAGCTTGACGAATGTGGCTTCGCTGACCCCTTCGTGCTCCACTTCGCATCCGG
>URWH01000290.1 GCA_900551515.1 uncultured Porphyromonadaceae bacterium | reverse complement strand
AGCCGTCGTTGAGAGCGGTGTGGTTGTAGACCACATCCATGATCACGCCGATGCCGGCATCGTGGAGCGATTTGACCATCTGTTTCATCTCGCGGATGCGTGTAGCTGGGTCGGCGGGGTTGGTGGAGTATGAGCCTTCCGGGACGTTGTAGTTCTGCGGGTCGTAGCCCCAGTTGTAGCCGTTGGCCGGCAGGTTGGATTCGTCGATGCTGTTGAAGTCGCTCGACGGTAGGATGTGGACGTGAGTGATGCCGAGGTCGCGCAGATGGCCGATGCCTGTTGATGACCCTGCGGGGGTGTGGGTGCCTTCTTCGGTGAGCGCGAGGAATTTGCCTTTGTTGACGATGCCCGACGAGGGGTGCATCGACATGTCGCGGTGGTGCATTTCGTAGATGACGGCATTGTTGATGGCTTTGACGGCCGGACCGCGGTCGGTGTCCCAGCCTTCGGGATTGGTGGCGCTCATGTCGATGATGGCGGCGCGCATGCCGTTGGTGCCTACGGCTTTAGCCCAAACGCCGGGAGTCTCGTCGAGCCAGCGGCCATTGTCGTTGATGCGGAACGTGTAGAAATAGCCGTAGAGCTTTTGGGGCGAAGCGGCTGTGAAAGTGCCGGCCTCGGCCCGCTGCATGGTGAGGGTGTCGACGGCGGCTGAGTTGCGGTCCGAGGGATAGATGATGACCTGAGCGGCCTGAGCTTCCGGCGACCAGAGGCGGAAATGGGTGCCCTTGTCGTCGACGGTGAGCTCGAGCTGACCGTTGTCGTTGGAATAGGAAGGGTATGAGGCGTATGCGGCATCCAGTGACGATTCGGCCGGCTGCGCGGCTGCAGCGGCGGGCAGAAGCATGGAGATGCCACAAAATGCTGTAAGCGTTTTGTTCATGGGTGATTTGTGTGGATTATGAGTTGAAGAATGTAAGTATGATATCTCGGGAGAAGTGGTTACGGGGCCGAAGGAGGCCGGTGTATCGTCGTCGGTCAGCACACGATAGCTTTTTTGACCCAAACGCCGCATTTCACTATGTAGCAACCCTGGGGAAGCTCGATTGTCAATGACGAATCGGTGATCTGCACGCGTTTGAGCAGTTGGCCGGTAATGGCGTAGATCTGGAAGGTGTATGTGCGGCCGTCGGCGGGGCATGAAATTTCGATGGCACCGCGGCGCGTGGAGAGCGTAGGCTCGGATGAAGCGAGTTCCTGCCGGGGAGCCTGTGCGGCGAAAGCCGTTTCACCAAATGGCAAAACAGCGGCAATGGCAATGAGGAGTATGGACAGGAATCTATTCATTATTCGTTATTTTATGCAAAAATACTAAACAACTCACAATAATGCAAGAGGCGCGACGTTGCGGCGCCGCAATTTAACATATATTAGAGCACGAAACGGTATGAGAAGCGCGTTTCAGGCTGTCATTTGCCTATGCAATGGTAGCGGAGGCCTGCGTCGGCGAGCTCTTCGGCATCGTAGATGTTACGGCCGTCGACCACGAGATCGCCTTTCATGGCTTTGCGCACTACATTCCAGGAGGGGACGCGGAACTGCTTCCATTCGGTGAGGAGCGCGATGGCGTCGGCATCGTTGGCGGCGTCATACATGTCGCGGGCGTAGATGACGCGGTCGGCGATGCGGCGGAAACATTCGTCCATGGCCACGGGGTCGTAGACGGTGACGCTGGCGCCGGCTTCGAGCAGGCGGTTGATGACGACGAGCGACGGAGCTTCGCGCATGTCGTCGGTCTCGGGTTTGAATGCAAGGCCCCAGATGGCTATGCGTTTGCCCTGCAGGTCGCCGAGGTGCTTTTTCAGTTTGTTGAACACGACGCTTTTCTGAGCCTCGTTGACGGCCTCGACGGCTTCGATGACACGCATGTGATAGCCGTTGTCGAGTCCGGTGCGGGCGAGGGCCTTGACATCTTTGGGGAAGCAGCTGCCGCCGTAGCCGCAGCCGGGATAAAGGAATTTGGTGCCGATGCGGGCATCAGCGCCGATGCCTTTGCGCACCATGTTGACGTCGGCGCCGACGAGTTCGCAAAGGTTGGCGATGTCGTTCATGAACGAGATGCGGGTGGCGAGCATGGAGTTGGCGGCATATTTGGTCATCTCGGCGGAGGCTATATCCATGAAAATGACGCGGAAATTGTTGAGGAGGAAGGGGCGGTAGAGGCGCTCCATCACTTTGCGTGCGCGCTCGCTGCGGG
>URWH01000289.1 GCA_900551515.1 uncultured Porphyromonadaceae bacterium | reverse complement strand
GAAAATCAAAGCCATCGCCGATGCGCTCCATACTACACCATCCTACATTATGGGCTGGGAAGATTCTCCCGCTCCTGCTAAGCCCGCAGCCGCCCCCACCGCCGAGCGCGACATCGACCCGATCTACGACGCGCTGAATATAGCCGGGCGGCAGGCCCTCTGCGCCTACGGCCGTTTTCTCGGCTCTCAGACGGAATACCGCGCCCCCGAAGAGCCGTCCGCCGCGCCCTCGCGCATCATCCCCCTGCTGGGCGCTTCGTTCGCTGCCGGCACGCCGGAGACGCCCGGCGATCTTTTTATACAGGACTACGCCACGACCGACCCGCACGCCGAGTTCGCCATCCGCGTCAACGGCAACTCCATGGAGCCGTATCTCGCCGACGGCAGCATCGCCCTCGGCGTGAAGCGCGCGCCCCGCGACGGTGAGGTCGGCGCCTTCTGGCTCGACGGCGGCTTTCTCGTCAAGCAGGTCTGCCAGGATCACATCGGCAATACCTATCTCTTCTCCCTGAACCGCGACCGCGCCGACGCCGACGAAACCATCTGGCACGACTCCGACCGCGACCTCCGCCTCATCGGTACCATCCTCATGTCCCAGCGCCTCCCCCTGCCATAAAACCGCACCTATATCATAAGAAAGAGAAAGGTGAGAGTATGCTTGTAGAAAAGTCAATCAAATTCGAGGGCGATACGCATGGTACATTCATAGACACATTTCAAATACCCGATGAATGCCCCCGGTGCCACTTTGCCATCACTCCCAAAGAGCTTACCTTCGGCGGATACACCAATAACAACGGAGAACATTTTGCCTCTGGGCTATACCTATGCAAGCATTGTTATCAAACATTTTTAACTCTTTACAAGTGTACGATAAACAATTCATCAAAAGGAGGGTTCTGCGGGTTTACTTCGCGCCTATTGTACCTTGGTCCTGAATCTCCGCATGACTGTGAATGTCCGGACGATGTAAAAACGGTCTTCCCACGCTTTTATGCCATTTACAATCAGGCGTATAAAGCTGATTCGCTTGGTCTGGGCGAGATCGCCGGCATGGGATATCGAAAAGCAGTGGAGATACTTGTCAAGGATTATTGCCTACAGGTTTTAACGGACGACGGGATAAAAGAAAAGATCCCATTAATGCCATTGAGTCAATGCATCAACCTCATTCCTTTTGAACGCGTAAGAACTTTGGCTCTCGGCAGTGCCTGGCTGGGGAACGATGAAACACACTATGAACGCAAGCATACGGACCGCGATTTGGACGACCTGAAGCGCTTTGTAAAAGCTCTTGTCTTTTTCGTCTCGGCAGATTTGACTGCTTCTGATGCTTCCTCGCTCTGCGCTCCAGCTGCCACCGCAAAGTCCTAATCCGCGCATGCAAAAAGCCCGCCCCGGAAATTCCGGAACGGGCAGCGCCATAAGAGTATATTCAACTTTGAACTTTACAGAAAAGGAATATGTGGCATGGATAATACTACGGATTTCGTATCAAAACTGCTCAGCAAATCTCAGGAGGCTTTTCTTCTCGCTATTGAGATCTACAACAAACCTTCCATTCGGTACCGTGTCGAGGGTTTCAGCTTCTTTATCTGCAACGCCTGGGAGCTCATGCTGAAAGCACGTCTTATCAAAACGCGCGGAGAATCCTCGATCTATTACAAAGACAACCCGGACCGCACAATCACATTGGAAAACTGTGTCAAGGAGATCTTCACGAACGAACGCACCCCGCTTCGGAAGAATCTCCTGCGAATCGTCGAGCTGCGGAATACGAGCACCCATCTTGTTGTGGAAGAGTACGAAATGGTCTACATTCCGTTGTTTCAGGCTTGTGTATTTAATTTTGTGGAGAAAATGCAAGAGTTTCACGGGATCGATATGACAACCGTTATCCCTTCAAATTTTCTTACCTTGACCGTTGCCATGAGCGCTCTGAATACTGAGACAATCAAGGCAAAGTACCCCGGGCAGATATCCGACAGATTATTGTCCGCCAATGAGGCCATCAATGCAGATGTCGATGCAAACAACAACGGTTTTGCTATTCGGATCCGGCACGATCATTATATCACGAAGGATAGAAATGAAGCGACAGACCTTGTGCATATCGAGCGAGACGCCCCCGCAGGTGCTACGATCATTAAAGAGGTCAAGGATGTAAATGGCCTTTATCCGTATACTGCGAAGCGATGCTACAATCAGATCAAAGCCCAGTTGAAGCGCTTCGGCG
>URWH01000288.1 GCA_900551515.1 uncultured Porphyromonadaceae bacterium | reverse complement strand
CTTCGCCGGTTCGGCTTTCGTGTGGTGGGTGCTCATCCCGCTGCTCGGCACCTACGGCTCGATCGAGTTTCAGTATAATTCTGCCGATTTCATCTTCAGCGAATATGCCCGCAAGATAGGCATTGGCGGCATCGCCATGGCCGGTGTCATCGGCATCATTAAATCGTGGCCCATCATCATGCAGGCTGCCGGTCTGGCCGTCCGCGAGTTCAAGGGCGGCAAGCAGTCCGCCAAGCCGGTGCGCTGGCAGATGGACATCTCGATGAAGCATGTGGTCTTCTTCATGGCCATCGCCCTGATAGCCGTGTTCGCTTTCTTCTGGTGCGGCGTGCTTCACAATTTCTGGCAGGCTGTCGTGGCCTTTGCTGTGGTCACCGTCATCTCGTTCCTGTTCACCACTGTAGCCGCCAACGCCATTGCCATCGTGGGCACTAACCCCGTCTCGGGCATGACGCTCATGACGCTCATCATTGCTTCGGCAATCTTCGTGGCCGTGGGCATCAGCGGCACTTCCGGCATTGTGGCTTCGATGATCATCGGCGGCGTCGTCTGCACGGCTCTTTCAATGGCCGGCGGTTTCGTCACTGACCTTAAGATAGGCTACTGGCTCGGCTCTACTCCCCGCAAGCAGGAACAGTGGAAATTCCTCGGCACTCTCGTGTCGGCGGCAACTGTCGGCGGCGTGCTCCTGCTGCTCAATGATGTCTACGGTTTCTCGGGCGAAAATGCCCTCGTGGCCCCGCAGGCCAATGCCATGGCCAACGTTATCGAGCCCATCATGATGGGCGGCGACACCCCCTGGATGCTTTATGCCGTCGGCGTCGTGCTCGCATTGCTGCTCAACTGGCTCGGCGTGCCGGCTCTCGCTTTCTGCCTCGGCATGTTCATCCCCATGTCGCTGAATGCCCCGCTGCTCGTGGGCGGTCTTGTGGCATGGTTCGTATCGACACGCTCCAAAAAACAGGCTGTCAACAACGCCCGCCGCGACCGCGGTACGCTGATCGCTTCAGGCCTTATCGCCGGCGGCGCCCTCTTCGGCGTGTTCTCGGCTCTTACCCGCTTCGTTGCCGGCGACCTCACCATGGAGATGGATCCGTCGCTCAACGCCTCGCTGGGCGTGCTGATGTACATCCTCGTCATCGGCTATCTCGTCATCGACAGCGTGCGTGCTAAGAAAAACTGACAATAGTGTGGGGGCGGGAGCCTCTCCGTCGCCCCCCGAATCATAAATCACTCATAAGTCGTGTCGCACATTTTTGACCGACAGCAATTAAGGATCATCGCCGCGCTCTCCCTGCCGGCGGTGATCACTAATATTACCACGCCTCTTCTCGCCCTGACCGACGTGGCCATAGCCGGCCATCTCGGCGATGCGGTGTTCATAGCCGCTATTGCCGTCGGCGGCACGATGTTCAGCACGCTCTTTTGGCTGTTCGGTTTCCTGCGCATGGGCTCGAGCGGACTGACGGCACAGGCTGTGGGCGCGTCGGACCGCAAGGAGGCGCACGCCGTGCTGGCGCGGTCGTTGATGCTCGCTTTTGTGCTGGGTCTGGCCATTATCGCTGTCAGGGATCAGCTGTGCGACGCCCTCATGTGGATGCTCGATGTCGAGGGTCGCACTTCACAGGTCGCGGCTTGCTATTTCCGGCGGGTGATATGGTGCGCCCCGGCCACGCTGGGAATGTTTGCGCTTAACGGCTGGTTTGTAGGCATGCAGAATTCACGCACGCCGATGTGGGTGTCGCTCGCCGTCGATGTGCTTAACATTGGGGCGAGTCTCGGCATGGTCTTCATCCTCGACATGGGCATCGAGGGCCTGGCCACCGGTACGCTGCTGGCGCAATGGGCCGGCTTCCTGCTCTTGCTGCTGCTCGGAGTGCGCCGCTATGGTCTCGTGCGCGTGCCGCTGAAAAATGTCATGGCGGGGCTGTCACGCTTCTTCCGCATCAACACCGACATCTTTCTGCGCACGCTCTGCCTGGTTGCCGTGACGCTCTGGTTTACGCGCGTGGGCGCGGAGCAGGGGACTGCCATGCTCGCCGTCAACGCGCTGCTCATGCAGATGTTCACGCTCTATTCCTATTTCATGGACGGTCTCGGTGTGGCCGCCGAGGCTTTGTGCGGCCGTCATTTCGGTGCCGGCGATGCCGTGATGCTGCGGCGCTCGGTGCGGTCGCTGTTTGGCGTCGGCGCTCTGCTCACGCTCCTCTTCACGCTGCTCTACATCACCTGCGGCGACATGCTGCTGGCTCTGCTG
>URWH01000287.1 GCA_900551515.1 uncultured Porphyromonadaceae bacterium | reverse complement strand
GCTATATTTTTTCACAGGTTGAATCGTATTTTTGCGTATCAATAATTCCATCATGACGAAACATCAGACCATATCTATACGCAATGACAACGGATCGGAAGTCATGGCACAAGCTCCTCTGATAATATCTGCAAGCAGGGCCACAGACATACCGGCGTTTTATACCGACTGGTTTTTCCGTCGGCTTGAAAAAGGTTATGTCAGGTGGCGGAATCCTTTCTCGGGGCACGATAGCTATGTGTCGTTCGACAACACCCGCTTCATCGTTTTCTGGTCAAAGAATCCTGCGCCTCTGTTGTCTCATCTGTCCTGGCTTAAAGAGCGAGGAATCGGGTACTATATACAATATACCCTTAATGAATACGAGTCTGAAGGTCTTGAACCAAATGTTCCCACTTTAACGCAACGTATTGATACTTTCCGTCGGCTTGTTGATGTTCTCGGCTTTGGAGCAGTTATGTGGCGTTTTGACCCGCTTATTCTAACTGACAGAATTACCATAGATACTTTACTTGAAAAAATAACGCACATCGCCGATGCTCTGGTCGATTATACCGAAAAACTCGTTTTCAGTTTCGCCGACATTGAGTCGTATAAAAAAGTGTCGCGCAATCTCAGGCATAGCGGCATCAATTATCGTGAATGGGATGAAGCGACTATGCGCGAATTTGCAACGCGACTCTCAATGATGAACCGTGATAATTGGAATTTCAGACTCGCGACGTGTGCCGAACGGATTGATCTTTCGGAATATGGTATAGAGCACAATCGCTGCATCGACCCGGAACTGATCAGCCGACTTGCTCCTGATGATTCGCTACTGCAAAACTTCCTTTATAACGCCAGATGCGACAGTGGCCAACGAAAGGCGTGCGGCTGCATTCTCTCAAAAGACATCGGCACTTACAACACCTGTCCGCATGGCTGCCTCTACTGCTATGCCAACACGTCTTCCACCTCGGCATTTGAAAATTATAAGAGAGCTATCGCTAATCCGCATAATGACTCAATAATATAATTAATGAATTACACACCCAATATACGAAAATCATCACAAACCTTTGTCAGCGTATTGTTGACCTTAAAAGACTATTTTAAAATCATCGCCACAATAAAATAGCAGCCGTAGCGGTTGTGCTCGGCCTCATCGTATCCGTCCGAAAAATAGAATCCAAAGCCAACAAGTACACCTTTGTATGGCGTAAGACCGTGGAGATGAACCGGGCAAAGCTTCAGTAAAAGATACATGTCCTGCTGGGTCAGATAGACGATGTCATCGCTCAGGACAAGGCAGCCGAGACTGATAAAGTTGATTTTACTCCCGAGACGCTAACATCTCTTATCACCGAACTGCAGGACTCTTTTTCAGCAGAACCCAAACCGACAGACAAGGAACAGAAGAAGCAACAGCGCGAGAAAAAGAAACAGATAAAGGAACTGGAAAAACACCGCGACAAGCTTGGCGAGTATGACGGACGTCTGGAACAAATCGGCGAGCGCAACTCAATGTCGAAGACCGACCCCGACGCCACGTTCATGCGCATGAAGGAAGACGCGATGAACAACGGCCAAACCAAGCCCGGATATAACTTGCAGATCTCCGCCGAGAACCAGTTCATAACCGACTTCGCCCTATTCACCAATCCCACCGATACTCTCACACTCATACCGTTCTTCAACTCATTCCTCGACCGTTACGGGCATCTGCCTCAGACCGCAGTGGCCGACTCCGGCTACGGCTCGGAAGAAAACTACCGCTTCATGGACGATGCCGGCATGGAGACTTACGTCAAGTACAACCGTTTCCACCTCGAACAGCGCCCGCGCTACAAACCCACCCCGTTCCATCACGACAACTTCCATTACAATGCTGATGAAGACTATTACGTCTGCCCGATGGGCCAGCACATGACGCGCGTCGGAACTTCCCACTCCAAGACCGCAAGCGGCTACCGCAGCGAAAACGCACGTTACCGCGCACAGAACTGCAAAGGCTGCCCGCTGCGGTGCCTGTGCTATAAAGCCAAAGGCGACCGACGTACAATCGAGGTAAACCATCGACTCAACGAATATAAACGAAAGGCACGCGAACTGCTTACCTCGGAAGAAAGACTCAAACACAGAGGGCAACGATGTATCGAACCGGAGGCAGTCTTCGGACAGATGAAGTTCAATATGGCATACCGCCGCTTCCGTCACTTCGGCGTATCCATCCGAAAAAAGCCGACTTGATTTTGTCAGGTCGGCTTAGGTTTTGT
>URWH01000286.1 GCA_900551515.1 uncultured Porphyromonadaceae bacterium | reverse complement strand
AAATCTGATGCACTGCTGCGACCCTGACGTTAATAAATTTTGTGGAATAGGCTCTAATGCTTAGATTTGCAGTGCGGCATCTCCCCGGGATTGTGAATAGGGAGTGCCCGACACAACTACTACGAACCGACATTATCACCACGACACTACCATGATCAAACGCTTATTCCCCTTAATCATCAGCGCGCTGGCAATCACGTCCTGCAGCGGCTCCGACGACGAACCCGCCGACGGCGGCAACACCGGCAATCAGCCATCGACCGGCACCCACAAATGGCACCTGCAGTGGGAAGATGACTTTGATTCAGGCACGCTCGACGAAAGCGTCTGGAGCCGCACCGACCGCGGCACGCCCGACTGGCAGAACACCCAGTCGAAGGACGACCGCTGCTACGAGATGCGCGACGGCAACATAGTGCTCAAAGGCATCGTCAACGACGACCTTTCAGCCGACCCGTCGCCATATCTCACCGGCGGCATCTGGACCAAAGGCAAGAAGCCGTTCGGTCCCGGCTGCATACAGGTGCGCGCACGTCTGGGCAAAGGAGCCGCAGGCGCATGGCCTGCCATCTGGATGATGCCGTTTGCCGAAGACATGGGCTGGCCTGAATGCGGCGAGATCGACATCATGGAGCGCCTCAATCACGACGACATGATCTATCAGACGCTACACTCCAACTACATCAACACCCTCGGACACAAGACGCCGCAGAACTCCATAACCACCGACATCAATCCCGACCGCTTCAACATCTACGAAGTGCAGATATGGGAAAACGAAGTGAAATTCTACGTCAACAACCAGCTCCGGCTCAGCTATCCCAAGATCAACGGCGGCGCCAGCGGCCAGTTCCCCTTCTACAAAGAATGGTATCTGATCATCGACATGCAGCTCGGCGGCTCGTGGGTGGGCGCCGTCGATCCGGCACAACTGCCTGTGGAGATGGAGGTGGACTGGGTGCGCTACTACACCTACTATTGAGAGCCGCGGAAATCAAAAACACCCTGACGGTTGTTATAGAATCGGGATGCCACGACGGCATCCCGATTATTATGACGATATGACCCGACACGATCTTTTTACCGACCTGCTCACCTCGCTGCAGGTGCCTCACACCGCAGGCTACAGCATGAGGCGCTACGACGAGATGCCCTTTCAGTCGCTTTTCGGGCTGAGCAAATTGCTTGAAGAATACGGTGTTGAGAGCCTCGGACTGCGGTTTGACGACCCCGGGAAGATGCGCAGCCTGCCGCGGCCGTATGTTGCCGCCACCACCGACGGCGTCTGCCTTGTGGCTACAGAAAAAGACCTGGAGGCTGCGATGCCGCGCCTGACGGGCACGGTGCTGTGCGTGTATCCGCGGGCCGACGCCTGCGAGCCGGACTATATGGGCCACCGTATCGGCGAAGAGGGCGACAGTGTCAAGCCATGGCTACTGCTGTTGGCCGTGGCCACGCTCCTCATCTATGCCATCGCCGACAACCACATATTTTCGAGCCTCACGGCCACCCTGCTATTCGCCATCAACGCCGCCGGCCTCTTCTTCTCCTATCTGCTGATACTCAAGCAACTCCATATCCACAGCCATATAGCCGAGCGCGTGTGCGGAGTGATCCAGCGCGAAGGATGCTCCAAAGTGCTGGCCACCGGCGCCTCGAGTTTCTTCGGGCTATTCCACTGGAGCGAAGTGGGCGCCTCCTATTTCGGCATCAGCCTCATCACACTCGTGGCTTTCCCGAGCGCATGGCCGATGCTCGTCGCCGTCAACCTCTGCTGTCTGCCGTTCACGTTCTGGAGCGTGTGGTATCAGCGTACGCGCGCAAAAGCCTGGTGCACACTGTGTCTGAGCGTGCAGTGCCTGCTTTGGCTGCAGTTTCTGTGCTATCTCTTCGGCGGCTGGATCAGGGCGGCATGGCCGCTCAGCGCGAGCATCATACCGCTGTGTGCGGCCTATCTCACAGCGCTGCTGATAATCAACCGCCTGCTCCGGCCGCAGATGGAGGAAGAAGATGAATAATAACAACTGAAGTTACTATGAAACCGAAACCCATAACGATAGAGCGAGTGGTGCCCGAAGGCGCCAGAGTAATCACGGCCTACGACCTCGACCAGTGCCACCTGACACCGGCGAAGGCAACGGCTGACGAGGCAGCCAAATCCGCGGCATCAGAGTCAGCCCCCTCGGTCAGCGACATCAGCAAAGCGCTATCGGGCGACTGAACGGCGCCTCCGGAAGCATCATTTTGTCTCGTCCTGAAAAAAGTTGACTCCTAACGAGTCAAAAAGATGATAAAATT
>URWH01000285.1 GCA_900551515.1 uncultured Porphyromonadaceae bacterium | reverse complement strand
CGCCGTGGTTGTCGATGAGGTCGTCCTTGGCGCGCTCGGCCATGCAGCCTATCACGCCGATGATCAGAGGCCGGGTGGCGGGGCGTTTGCGGCGGACCGACGAGAGCACCTGCAGGCGGTTGACGATTTTCTGCTCGGCGTTGTCGCGGATCGAGCAGGTGTTGAGGAGTACGGCGTCGGCATCGTCGACGGTGTCGGTCAGCGAGTAGCCGGCCATCTGCATGACGGCCGCGACGACCTCGCTGTCGGCCACGTTCATCTGGCAGCCGTAGGTTTCGATATATAGTTTTTTATCCATTAGCGTATTGAAATTGGTATAAAAATCGCTCAATCGGGTGCAAATCTTGGGAAATTTCGCAACAATGAGTAATTTTGCACAAAATTACAAAAAAACCACTCATCGACAATGGCATTTCCAATTCTGACGCCGCAGGAAGCGGCCGACCTTATTCACCATGATGACAATATCGGTCTGTCGGGTTTCACAGCCTCGGGTTCGCCGAAAGTAGTCACAAGCGCCCTTGCAGAGAAAGCTATAAAAGAGCATGAAGCCGGACGCGAGTTTAAAGTAAACATTTTCACAGGCGCATCGACCAACCGCTGGGCCGACGGCGCGCTGGCCAACGCCAACGCCATCAACCGCCGCACGCCATATCAGAACACGCCCGACCTGCGCAAGCGCATCAATGCCCACGACTGCCACTATTTCGACCTTCACCTGTCGGAGCTCGCACAGAAAGTGCGCTATGGCTTCTTCGGTGATATCGACGTGGCCATCATCGAGGTTGCCGATGTGATGGACAACGGCGAAATAGTTTTAGGCACGGGCGTAGGCAATGTGCCCACTTATGTGAAACTCGCCAAAAAGATAATCCTCGAGCTCAACACGAAACTTCCGAAAGGCATCTACGGATTCCACGATATCTATCTGCCGCTTGATCCGCCGAACCGCCGCGAGATACCTATATATAAACCGAGCGACCGCATCGGCTCGCCTATAGTGAAAGTCGATCCGGCAAAGATTGTCGGTGTGGTTCACAGCGATTCCTACGACGGCATCAAGGGATTCACCGAGCTTGACGACGTCACGCTTCAGATCGGCGCCAATGTGTGCAACTTCCTCATCGGAGAGCTGCGTGCCGGCCGCCTGCCCAAGACTTTCCTGCCTATTCAGTCGGGCGTGGGCAATGTGGCCAACGCCGTGCTGTTCGGCCTTGCTGAAGCCAAGGAGATACCGCCGTTTGAAATGTACACGGAGGTGATCCAGGACGCCGTGATCGAGCTGATGAAGATGGGCCGCTGCAAATTCGGCTCCACATGCTCGCTGACGCTGTCGGACAAGATGGAGGAGGAAGTGTATGGCAACATCGATTTCTTCCGCGACAAAGTGGCCCTTCGTCCGTCGGAAATATCCAACAGCCCGGAGGTTATCCGCCGACTTGGTGTCATAGCGATGAACACGGCACTCGAAGCCGACATCTATGGCAATATCAACTCGACGCATGTGCTTGGCACCCGCATGATGAACGGCATCGGCGGCTCGGGCGACTTCACGCGCAACGGTTACATCTCGATATTCTCCTGCCCGTCAGTCACCAAAGGCGGCCTGATAAGCAACATCGTGCCGCAGGTGGCTCACGTTGACCATTCGGAGCACTCGGTCGACGTGATCATCACTGACCAGGGTGTTGCCGACCTTCGCGGCCTTGATCCGGTACAGCGTGCAAAAGTCGTGATCGAGAACTGCGCTCACCCGATGTACCGTCCGCTGCTGCGCGACTATCTCGCACTGGGCAAATCGGGCCAGACGAACATCACTGTGGAAGCAGCGCTGGCATTCCACAGCGCCTTCAAGAACACAGGCGACATGCGCAACGTGGACTGGGCCGCTTACGGTTTCTGATCCGCCACACGCTCCTAAACCCACACGGGCGCGCCAGCTTTGGCGCGCTTTTTTTTTGGGCCGCTGCGGCAGATTGAGTACATTGTAGCTGACGTCGCTGACGCCGCGGCTCATGTCGCGCGTCTGGTTGCCGTTGGCGTCGTAGGCGAAATCCGATCCCGACCATGCCCCC
Source organism: uncultured Porphyromonadaceae bacterium (assembly GCA_900551515.1). Next base: position 235 of record URWH01000285.1, on the reverse strand, counting down.
TCGGGCAGATCGAGCGAAGCTTCCAGCAGCACCGTCGGCGCATCGTCGCACAACTCAGAGAGCCGGTTTCCGGAGAACGAGGCCGTGATATCGTCGACTGTCCCGTAGAGTCCCGGTGCAATAAGTCCCTGCCGCGTCAGCGACAGCATGTTGCCCTGGAGGTCGTAAGTGTATGCCGTTGAGAAATCGGCCTCGGGATCGCCGTTCTCAGGCTTGCTGCCCTGCGGCATCCGGC
>URWH01000284.1 GCA_900551515.1 uncultured Porphyromonadaceae bacterium | reverse complement strand
GGACACATCAACGCAGCATTCCTTCAGGCCGGCCTCATTGACGAGTTCAGCATGATGATAGCGCCGGGCATCGACGGCCGCGAGGGCATGGCATCGACATTCGACGGCCTCGGCAACGACTCCGCATCGCCCTTCCGCCTGCGGCTCACCGACGTGAGCCGTGTGGGCGACGGCACAGTGTGGATGCGCTATCTCCCCGTAAAACAATAATTCCCGACTGATATGAACAGATTTTTCATCACCTTCACCTCAGCTATTATTCTGACATTAACATCATTCCATACAACTATGGCTCAGAAAAAAATCACACAGACCGCCGGCCGCGACGCACTCGGCGAGTTTGCACCCGAATTTGCCAAAGTCAACGACGACATCCTCTTCGGAGAAGTGTGGAACCGTCCCGGACTGTCACCCCACGATCGCAGCATGATCACAATCGCCACACTCGTGGGCAAAGGCATCACCGACTCTTCACTCCAGCATCACCTGATGTTTGCCAAATCCAACGGCGTGACACGACAGCAAATCTCCGAGCTCCTCACACATGTAGGCTTCTATGCCGGATGGCCCAACGCATGGGCTGCTTTCCGCATGGCCAAAGATGTTTGGGCGGACGCATCTGACGAAGCTGACGCTCTGGCAGAATTCCAGAATCAGATGATATTTCCCGTTGGCGAACCCAACGACGCCTACGCCAAGTATTTCTCAGGAAAAAGTTGGTTAGCTCCGATATCTGGACAACAGGTCAACGTGTCGAACGTCACATTCGAACCCGCATGCCGCAACAACTGGCACATTCACCACGCCAGCGAGGGTGGAGGCCAGATGCTCATCGGGGTTGCCGGCCGCGGATGGTATCAGGAAGAAGGCAAACCGGCCGTTGAGATCCTTCCGGGCACGGTGATCCACATCCCCGCCAACGTGAAACACTGGCATGGAGCTGCACGCGACAGCTGGTTCGCCCACCTCGCATTCAGCGTTCCCGGCCGGGACACTTCCAACGAATGGCTCGAACCGGTCACCGACGAGGATTACAACAAACTGCCATAACCACAACCACAGCATTATGTTGAAAAACGTCTCATTAGGTATCATATCCATATTGGCAACCGCATCCGGCATTTCAGCTACTGAAGTGCCGGATACGCTCGCATTATCGGAAGTGGTGGTCACCGGCAGCAACATCGCCGTGGGGCGCAACCTGCTCCCCTACACTGTGTCGGTGATCGACCGCTCGCAGCTCGAAGCCTCGGGCCAGACGCAGCTGCTCTCCGACCTCTCGGTCGAAGTGCCGAGCCTCTTTGTGACGCAACGCGGCATCCTCGGCTACGGCGTGAGCAACGGCGGCGCCGGCCACATCAAAATACGCGGCGTGGGCGGCGACCGTGCGAGTGCAGTGCTGATGATGGTCGACGGGCAGCCGCAATTCGCCGGCATCTACTCACATCATGTGGGCGATTTCTATACGAAAGCCAACGTTGAGCGCGTGGAGGTGCTTCGCGGTCCGGGCTCAGTGCTCTACGGCTCAAACGCCATGGGAGGAGTGATGAACATTGTTACACGAAAAATAACCCGAGACGGTTCGCACACAACCTTTCAGGCAGAAGGCGGATCTTATGGCACTGCACAGGCACAGGTTTCAAACCAGACAAAAGCCGGCAAGTTTTCGAGCACGGCAGGCATAAACTACGGAAGAACCGACGGACATCGCCCCAACAGCAACTTTGAACAATATTCGGGCTTTGTGAAATTGGGCTACGACCTTTCGGAACATTGGAAAGCCGATGCAGACGTAAACCTGACGCATTTCAAGGCTTCGAATCCGGGAGAAGAGACAAATCCTTACATAGACAATGACTCCAAGATTACTCGCGGGCTTGCTTCGGTGCAGTTAGCCAACAACTACGGCAGCATGTCGGGAGCGATAAGAGCGTTCTACGATTGGGGACATCACAACATAAACGACGGATATCACCCCGGAGGAACGCCGCAAACCCAGTTGTATTTGCACAACGACATTATGAGCGGAATAACAGCCTATGAAAGCACGTCATTGTTTGAAGGAAACAGGATTACACTCGGTGTTGACTATCAACATTTCGGAGGTAAGGCATGGAACAAGGTAATAGCCACCGGCGAACACAAAAGTCTTGCTAACAAGAAGCAGGACGAAATAGCCGGTTACCTGGATTTTCGTCAGGATTTGCTGTCGCTCGTAACACTGGATGCCGGATTGCGCGTTGACTATCACTCCACGGCGGGAACAGAACTCGTGCCGCAGGGCGGACTTACGTTCCACATAAACAACGATGCGCAGATACGCGCAATGGT
>URWH01000283.1 GCA_900551515.1 uncultured Porphyromonadaceae bacterium | reverse complement strand
AGGTGTGCTATCTGCGCGCAGTGCCTTTCGCATTCATGCGCGTCATCTCCGACACCCCCGGAGCCGACGACAATATAGCTCAGTACCAGAACTTCTGGGAAGAGGCTCCCCGCCACACCTTCGATATGCTCCGCCAGGTGATTCACGAACTCACAGCCTGACACCGCGATGGAAAAGATAGCAAGCTTCACCGTCGACCATCTCCGGCTGTTGCGCGGCATATATCTCTCGCGCACCGACCGCACCCCCTCGGGCGACATCATCACCACCTTCGACATACGCATGACCGAGCCCAACCGTCAGACGCCGCTCACCGGCGCAGTGCTCCACACCATAGAGCATCTCGCAGCCACATTCCTGCGCAACCATCCGCAGTGGCGCGACCGCATCGTCTACTGGGGTCCGATGGGCTGCTGCACCGGCAACTACCTCATCGTCAGCGGTGAAGCCACGCCCCGCGACATCCTCCCGCTGATGCGCGAGACATTCGCGTTCATAGCCTCCTTCGAGGGCGACGTACCGGGAGCCACGCCCCGCGACTGCGGCAACTACTCTTACATGGACCTGCCCGGCGCGCGCCGCGAGGCTCAGCGCTATCTCGACGAAGTGCTCACCCATCCCGCCGAGGCCAATCTCAACTATCCCGACTGACCGCCCCCACACCAACGATGAAGGATCTGAAAGCCATACGCGGCGAGCGCTTCCTCACCCGGGCCATTGCCGAAGGCGAGCACGAGCGTCAGGATTTCAAATTCGCCATCTCCGACGCCCGCAAGATAGCGCGGTCGCTCTCGGCCTTCGCCAACCACAGCGGTGGCGCCCTGCTCATCGGCGTCAAGGACAACGGCGTCATTGCCGGCGTGCGCAACGAAGAAGACATCTACGTCATCGAGCAGGCCGCCCAACTCTATTGCCGCCCCGAGCAATCGCTCACCTTCACCGCCTACCGCACCACCGACGGCGCCATCGTGATCCGCGCCGAGATCCGGCCGTCGGACGTACGGCCCGTCATGGCCTGCGACACCGACGGCCAATGGAAAGCCTACTATCGCGTGGCCGACGAAAACATCCTCGCCACTCCCCTGATGGTCAGGGCCTGGCGCCGGCGCAACGATTCCACGCCCCTCACCCTCTCGATGGGCTCCGCAGAAGAAACGCTCCTTGCCAGCATACGCGCCGAAGGACACACCGACATCACCACGGTCATGCAGCATGCCCGACTCTCGCGCCGCACCGCCGAGGAGATGGTGGCGCGCCTCTACGCCCTCGGCGTCATCGACTTCGCTTTCATCAACCGCGAATTCCGCATCGTGATGGCCGACCCCCCCCGAATAATCAATTCTGACTATAACGGAAGCCTCTCCCACCTTAAAAATACCCGTTTTTAGGTATGGCCGACGCCGAATATCCGTCGTAACTTTGCACCGGATAAAAAATTACGGAACAGCAACTCAAGCAATCACACCAAACGGGCGTAATCTATTAGGGAAAAACATGCCGGGATGATTCCTTGAAAGCATCGGCGCGGAGCTCACTGTGAAGTCTGCTCCGTGCTGCTTTTTTACGGCTCATTTGTTTTGAAATATCGGCGGGGTTGTTTAAATTTGTGCATGATCTATCTCGAGATTCCCGGCGATGAGATGCGACGCCTCCCGTTCTATCTGGCGACGGAAGAATATGCGGCGCGCAATCATGCTCCGCGCACCGGCGGACAGGATATTTTCTTCATGTGGCAGGTGCGTCCGACGGTGATTTTCGGCCGAAACCAGACCATTGACAACGAGGTAAATCTCGACTACTGCCGCCGGGAAGGCATCGAGGTGTATCGCCGCAAGAGCGGCGGCGGATGCGTGTTTGCCAACCCCGACAACATAATGTTTTCCTGCATCACCCGCACCGACGACGTAGCCACCACATTCACCCGCTACACGTCGACGGTAGCCGCGATGCTCCGTTCGCTCGGCCTCGACGCCACATCGTCGACACGCAACGACATCCTCATCGGCGGCCGCAAAGTGTCGGGCAACGCCTTCTACAACATACCGGGCCACAGCATAGTCCACGGCACGATGCTTTTCGACACCGACCGCAGCCGCATGGAGGCCGCCATCACGCCGTCGGCGGCAAAGCTGCGCGCCAAAGGGGTGCAGTCGGTGCGCAGCCGCATCACCACCATCCGGGAGCATCTGCCCTCACTCGGGATAGAGCAGTTCAAGGACTACGTGCGCAACTATCTCTGCGACAGCAGCCTTGTGCTCACGGCCGACGACCTCGCGGCCATCAGCGCCATCGAGCAGCCCTACTACGACGAGTCATGGATCCGGCGCCAGCGCCG
>URWH01000282.1 GCA_900551515.1 uncultured Porphyromonadaceae bacterium | reverse complement strand
TTGATTCGTTTGTGCCCGGTGTGAGCAAACAAGCTTACGCTTTTGCGTCGCGGTCTTTCGGACGACGCTCTTTGATGCGTGCTTTTTTGCCGGTGAGGTTGCGCAGATAGTAGAGTTTTGCGCGGCGCACCTTGCCGAGTTTGTTGACGGTGATCGAATCGATGAACGGCGATTCGATGGGGAAGATACGTTCAACACCGATGTTGTCGCTCATTTTGCGCACTGTGAAGCGCTTTTTCTCACCTTCGCCCGAAATTTTGATGACAACGCCGCGGTACTGCTGAATACGCTCTTTGTTGCCTTCTTTGATGCGGTAAGCCACGGTGATGGTGTCGCCGGGACCGAATTCGGGATGTGTCTTGCCGGTGGCGAAAGCCTCTTCGGCAACTTTGATTAAATCCATTTCTTATTGCAATTAAAATGTTAACACTTGCCGCAATATTCGCAGGCTGCTTGTCCTGCCAGAGATTGCGGAATCGGCCGCAAAGTTACATCTTTATTTCCATTCCCACAACCCCTTCCTTCACATTTTTTCCACATTTACGCCGGCGCTTTGTTTTTTAATACTTCAGATTATTTGTAGCGGGTCCAGCGAATGAGTTCTTTAAACGTCGGTTTCTTGCCATACATGAATATGCCGACGCGGTAGATCTTACCGGCGATCCATACCATGGCGAAGAATGAGGCGTAGAGGATCACCAGCGAAACTGCGACCTCCCATCCGGGGATATTGTAAGGGATGCGGGCCATCATGACCATGGGCGAAGTGAACGGAATCATCGACATCCACACAGAGAGCGACGAGGTGGGGTCGGAGGCAGCCGTCATGCCGAACACGATGCCGAGGATCACCGGGAAAATGACCACCGACTGAAGCTGACCGGCGTCCTGGATGTTGTCGACAGCCGAACCGATAGCCGCATAGATGGCTGCATAGAGCATGAAACCGCCGATGAGGAACAGCAGGAGGAGGCCGAAGAGGCGCAGGATGTAGCCCACGTCGCTAAGCATCGCCAGAGCCTGAAGCATGCCAACGTTTGACGACACGGAAGTCACATCGGCGCCGGAGTTGATCATGGCCATGTCAGATGCCACATCCGCTGGAATGATGGCCGGCAGGAGGAATGCCGACATGGCAGCGATGAGAGCCGTCCATATCAGTATCTGCGTCACCGCCACAAGTCCGATGCCGCATATCTTTCCGAGCATCAGCTGCATGGGGCGCACCGACGACACCACAATCTCCAGCACGCGGTTGGTCTTTTCCTCTATGATGCTGGTCATCACCATCTGACCGTAGAGAAGCAGGCACATATACAGCAGGATAGTAAGGAGCATGCCGAGCATGTAGCTGAGCATGGTCGATGACTCGCGGCTGTCGCCCGAGGCATCGTATTCCTTGCTTATGATGTCGACGTCGCTCTGGACTTTGGCCAGAATCTCCGTGTCGATATTCATTGATTTGAGGCGGTAGTCCTCGATGATTTTATTCACCTGCGAGGCGATGGCCGATTCCAGGGTCATCGACGACGGGCCGGCAGTGAAGAGCTGCAAGGGAGTGGCGTGGTCCATGACATCGCGGGGAATGATGAGCACCGCGTCGGTTTTCTCCTCCTCGAGGAGAGCGTGCCAGTCGGTGCCGGACGCGAGCGTGTCGATGGTGTATTCATCGGTGGCCTGCAGATGCGGGGCGATCATGCCGGAATTGTCGATAACGGTCATGCTGCGCTGGTCGGTGCCGGCCAGTTCGGCCACGAGCACCGGTGTGACCATCAGAGCCAGCATCAGTATCGGCATCAGGATGGTGGTGATGATAAAACTTTTCTTGGTGACGCGCTCCATGTATTCGCGTCGTATGATGATTGCTGTTTTGGATGACATAAGGCTTACTGTTGTTTAGAGTATGCTTGGAGATTTTCAGATCACACAAATCTGACACGCCCCTACACTGCCGGTTCAGCGCCGGCATTCGACGACGACACAGTGGAGATAAAAATATCATTCATCGAAGCCATGGCCGGATTGAATGAAACCAGCTCGACGGTATCGTTGACGGCTGAGATGAGATCACGCTGGGCGATGCCGTCGGAGAGCGTGAGGTCGAGGCGCTTTTTGCCGGACGGAAGGATCTGGTAGGACTCGGCGGTGAGCATCGGTTTCAGCCGCTCGGAGAGCAGCGATGCGTCGCCGTTGAACTCTATTGAATATTTGCCGCGGGTGAATTCACGGCGGAGAGCGTCGACCTCGCCCGTGAGTATGTTGCGGCCGTTGTTGATAAGGGTGATATTGTCGCAGATTTCTTCGACGGAAGCCATGTTGTGGGTGCTGAAGATCACCGTCGCGCCCTCATCTTTCAGCCGCAGGATCTCATCGC
>URWH01000281.1 GCA_900551515.1 uncultured Porphyromonadaceae bacterium | reverse complement strand
AATTGAAAAACGCATATTTGCTGTTGAAAAACAGATTCGCATCGACGCGTCCGCTGAGAGATGCAAACAGGGCTTTGTGATTGTAGACGAAAGCGAAACGTGCCCGGAGATTGGTGGCAAGCATTGTTTTGCTGCCTTCCGAAGAGTCGGCATAGGAATGGCGGAATCCGATTGAAGGATTGGTGGTGAGATTGATGAGCCAGCGACGGGGATGAAGCACCCAGTTGTGGGCGTAGCCGCTGACTATGGCATAGTCGGTGTAGCGGAAGCGATACAAGTTCTCAAGATCGGGCAGTGCCTGCTTCATTTCTTCAGGCAGTGAAGAGAAGTTGATGCTGATGCGCTGATTGTTGAACGCCAAGCCGATGATTGCGGTGCCGGCGCCCTTGAGCTGGTATTTTGAGAAGCAATAAGCCGCTGCGTGTGAATATTTCCGGTGATTGAAAAAATAGAAAAATTCGCCGGAAAGGGCTTTGTGCTCGATATCGTCTAAGCGATAGTTGAGATTATAGCCGGGATTGTATTTGCCGAAATGGGTTATGCGGGTGTTGCCGGTGGTCGACAGAATGTCGATGTTAGCGGTGAACCGCGAGCATGTGAAATTGAAGTTGAGGTTGGAGCGGTTGGACTCGTGTCCGGCCCAGGCGTTGACGTTGGCCGTGTAGCCGACACTCACAGCCATGAAGCTTATATATGCGCCAAGATCGTTGAAGATGTTTGACCGGATGTGGAGCATGTCACGCGAATGCATGGAGAACATGAGCATGTAGCTCTCCATCCAGTTGTAGTTTTTCATGAGCACTTTCCAGTTTTTGCCGACGCCGACCACATATTCGGGGTCGTAGCTGTTGAATGTACGGTCGCCCCAGTCGTAGACTTTTAAACAGAATCGTGGAAATTTGGGGTAATTGACGCGTGGGTCGTGGATGCGGAATCCGTTTTTAAACAGTTGCTGATACCATGGCATGGCTGCGAAGGCAGCGGAATCGGCCTTATTTTTGTCCCAAGCGATTGTATCGACAGGTAAACTGTTGATATCGGCTTCGGTATCCTGCAAAAGAGTGTCGGCTTGAAACAGGCTCGCATCGGCAAGAAGAGAATCGCGATTCTCTTTCGCCGATGCGGTAAGCATTATAAGGGCAAATGCCAATGTGCAAAACAACTGTTTCATCCGTTATTTTTGCACAAAGATAAATAATTTCGTCAATACATAGGCGTGAAAGGCGCGCTTAATTGCATTTTGCGGGTGATGTCGCCGATGCAGTCGGTGTTTTTCGATGTGTCGAATTTGCGCACGGGGGCTCCGGGACGTAAATCACATTTGTTAAGGTCAACGTATATGACTCCGAGGTTCGTGACAATATCGAAATAGTAACGGCGGTCACGCAGGTTGCTGAAAGAGCGCCATTGTGTGGACGATACATTCGGTTCGGTCTCAACGGTATAGAGATACGGCACCGACACGTTCATCAGTATGCTTCGGGTGATGGCAAGAGCTTCATTCGGGTCGGCGGTCTTTTTTACATGGCCGTTGAAATATGACGCGCGGACAAAACGGTCGGGACTCTTGACTGTGCCCGGGAGCATGTTAGCGCCGCCTACTTTTTTCCAGTAGTCTTCAATGGCCGTCATCTGCGGGTAGGGCGGATCGTTGGTCATAACGTTCAGCGAGTCGCCTTCGTAAACCACCACTTTCCCGTGGTCGAATTCCAGGATGGCACAATGGCCGTCGGCATCCGTGATGCCCCAGTGTAGCGCCGAGACAGTGCCTCCGTCGAATGTGGCTCCCGAGATCGTGAAATCCTGTTTACGCAGGGCGTCGACAACTTCCTTAGTCGTGGCGTTAAGGTCGAGCATCCAAGCCACAAACATTGCGAGCGACATCGGATGACGATTGGCTGTGCTCTCGTTGACATAGACGGTGCCCTTGCAGAACAATCCGTTGACCGACAGCCCTTTTTCGTTCATGCCCTCCGTGATTCCGCCATCATAGCTTACGGCATAGACAGCACCATATTTTGAGGTCCATTCCACAGATCCCGGAAGAGAGTTGCCCTGTTTATGCATGCCACGGGGGTAAACATAAAGATTGGTGGGAATAGGAGTCTTCCAGTCAAGCGATCGACCGACGATACGCACGCCGTCTTCGCCGTTGTAAACCACACGTGAGCATGCATCGGACTGTGCCGGAGCCGTGAGAGACAAGACTGCTATGAAAGCTAATAGTATCTTTTTCATTTTTTTTATCGGGTAAGAAAGATGATGAACGGTAAGAATCGTGTAAATATTTTTGAAATATAACACTGACGCTCCCTCACATGTTCATTGAGAGCCTATTCCACAAAATTTGTTAACGTCAGGGCGGCGTATTTTCGAGTGAATT
>URWH01000280.1 GCA_900551515.1 uncultured Porphyromonadaceae bacterium | reverse complement strand
AGAAACAAGCTGACTGATATTGATGTTTCAGGTATGAAAAAACTGAAGTATATCAATCTGGGTTATATGCGCTCACTCACGTCGGTCAATCTGAACGGATGTCAGGCGCTGGAGGATTTTGAATGCGAATACTCTTCGGTGAATGAACTCGACGTGACGGGATGCGGCAGCATCGAAACGCTTGCTGTTTCCGACAATGAACTTGAAACGTTGGATCTGTCAGGCATGCCACGCCTCAAGGTGCTCTATTGTATACATAACTATCTCACCACCCTCGACCTCTCGAACTGTCCCGAGCTTGAGCAGTTCGTGGGCTTTGGCTGCGAGTTTAGGATGCTTGACATATCCAATAACCGAAACCTCACCCTGTTTTTCTGCTCATTAAATCCCGGACTGAATGGACGGTTTATAGTCAAGGCATGGTTTGATAATGAGGCTATGCCGTCTGACGGCTCTTTCACCTCGGGTTCGTGGCTGTATCACGACGCAGAGGTGGTGGCAATCGATTATGTCGACGTCATCAACGGCAAATAATGTCATATAAGGCCTTTGGTCTGATAGACAAGTTCGGCTGAGTCTGTGCAGTCGAACTTGTTCATAAGCCTACGGCGGTATGTCAGTATGGTGTTGATGCTGATGCCGAGCTGCTCGGCCATCTCTTCCGAGGTCTTGCCCTGAGTTATGAAGCGCAGCACCTGTTTTTCACGCTCGGAGATGTCGGAATCCTCCGATGCTCCCGGCTGTGCCGGAGGCGTGATGGTAAACGCCGGGCTGAAATAGCGTTTGCCGCCGGCGATGGCTGCCACGGCGGCGCGCAGCGTTTCGATAGGCTCCGACTTCGACACCGCCCCGTCGACGTCGAGCGCCGCAAGGCGTGCGGCCACCCACGGCTCTTCGTGCATGGTGTAGACGAGTATGCGGCACTGGCGGTTGATGTCGCGGATGCGGTGTATGACGTCGAATCCGTTTTCTTTGCCAAGCTCAAGGTCGATGATCCAGAGCTGATTGTAGCCCTTCCCCGGATTTTGGTAGGCCTCGGGATCGCCGATGCGTGCCCCCGCGATGCCGGGGATGTCGCGCACCACGTCGATGATGCCCTGGGCCACTAAGGGATGGTCGTCCATGACCATTATCTGTATGGGTGTTTTCATATGGTGAGTTGCGTTTGATTCTGTGAGGGAGATGCTATGTGTGGAAGGTGAGGGTGAAGATGTGTCGGCCGTCGGGAGCCGTTTCGAGCGATGTGCCGGCGTTGAGCGAGCGGGCGCGGTCGGCCATGGTGCGCAGGCCGATGCCCGTCGACGGTGTGTCGTGGCTGAGCGCCACGGTCGAGTTGTCGGTGATCGTGAGCGTCGCCATGTCGCCGTCGCCACCCTTGAAGCTTACGGTGATCAGCGTGGCGTTGCCGTGATTGAGCAGGTTGATCACGTATTCCTGCGTGATGCGGTAGATCTCGCGCCCTATGTGGATGGGCAGCTGCGGGACGCACTCGCTGATGAAGTCGATCTGAATGCCGGAGTCGGCCGCCGTGGCCGCCAGATAGCTGCGCATCACCTCTACGGGTGTCATGTTGTCGAATTCCGGCGGCATGAGGTCGTGCGAGATGCGCCGCACCGTTTTGCGTGTGGTGTCGATGAGATCCGACAGCGAGCGGCGGTCGTCGTTGCCCGCCTCTATTTTCATCTTGAGGCCCAGCAGGTCGTTGGCCACGCCGTCGTGGAGCTCTTTGGCGAAGCGCTTGCGCTCGTCCTCGAGGCCGTCGATGTAGCTGCGCGCCGATTCGAGCTCGCGGGTGCGCTCAAGCTCTTTCATGGCGCGGCGGGTGCGTCGCTGACGGAAATAGATGGCCGATGCTATCACGGCCAGTATCACGGCCGCCAGCGCTATGATGAGCAGCATGCGCTCGCGTTGGAGCAGGTTGAGCTGCAGCACGCGGTTTTCCATCTCGCGTTCGAGGGTCCCGTATTTCACGTTGAATTCTTCGAGACGGGCCGCCGCATTGATGTTTGCCATCGAGTCGGCCCACATGCGGGCGCTGTCCATGTAGATGCAGGCTTCTTTGTAGCGCCCGGTCTCGCGGTAACAGTCGGCGATGGAGCTGTAGAGCTTGCCGCGCTCGCTCTGCATCGGCGACCGCATCTGTATTTCATACCATTTGAGGGCTTCGGCATATTCCTTGCGGGCGTAGTGCATGCGGGCGCGCGCCAGCACGTAGCCGAGGCTGATCACCGAGTTGTTGGGCTGGTGGTGATAGAGGGTGTCGCCGATGGCCATGTAATAGTCCACCGAATCGCGGCGCCCCGTGGCTTCAAAATAGCCGTAGAGCGAGGGGATGCACCGCAGTTGCAGCGATTCGTTTTTCGAGGCTTTGGCCCGCTGCCACGCTATCCGGGCGTTTCGGCCGGCCG
>URWH01000279.1 GCA_900551515.1 uncultured Porphyromonadaceae bacterium | reverse complement strand
GCGTATGGTTTCCCGTGATTCGGCCGACCGCTGTGCGAGGGTGCCGAAACATACGGCCGATGCGCGTTTAGCAAGCGCCGCCAGCCGATCGGTAAACGGAATGTGATCCCACGCCACATTCTCTATTATATTATATGTGGGCACGCCCGCGGCATTAAACGTCACATCGACCGAGCCGGTGGGATAACCGACAGTCGCCGCTTCGGCGTTCAGCCCGAGCGCCTGCATGGTGTCGCGGAGCTCTCTGCCCTCGGCATCGTCGCCTAATGCGCTGACCGCACAGGCTGCAAGGCCAAACTGCTCTACGTGGTGAACGAAGTTTGCCGGCGCGCCACCTATCTTCTTGCCGCCGGGCAATCTGTCCCACAGCAGCTCGCCAATACCAATCACAATCCGCTTATCGTCAGTTGCTTTCATCTTTTATAGTTGTTGGTTTCAGCGCAAATTTAATCATTACGCCGCAATTCCCAAAATGCAACGGCCGACGCGGCGGCAACGTTGAGCGAATCCACGCCGTGGGCCATCGGTATGCGCACGGTGTAGTCGGCGTCGGTTATCACATCATGCGCCAGCCCGTCGCCTTCGGTGCCGAGAATGATGGCCAGCCGCTTCTCGGCTTTCAGACGGCAGTCGTCGAGCGGCACCGACTCATCGGTAAGCGCCATCGCGGCCGTGCGCATCCCGCAGTCGTGCAGCGTCGCAGTCACCGGTCCGTCGATCCAGGTCCACGGTATCAGAAACACCGAACCCATCGACACCCTCACAGCCCGGCGGTTGAGCGGGTCGCACGACGTCGGCGTGAGCAATATGCCGTCAACACCCAATGCGGCGGCGCTGCGGAATATCGCTCCGATATTCGTCGTGTCCACCACACCGTCAATCACCGCTATGCGCCGCGCTCCGTCAACAACCTGTTCCACCGTCGGCATCGGCCGCCGGCGCATGGCGCACAGCACCCCGCGCGTCAGCTTGTAGCCCGTGAGCTGCGTAAGCAGTTCGCGTGTCGCCGTTATCACCGTCATCTCGGGGCAGCGCGCTATGATGTCGGCGGCGTCGCCGGTGATATGCCGCTCCTCACACAGCAGCGACACAGGCTCATAACCGGCATCGAGGGCCACGCGGATCACCTTGGGGCTCTCGGCCACAAACATCCCCTGCTCGATGTGGAGCCTGTTGCGGAGCTGCGTCTCCGTCAGCGACGCATACACGGCCGCCCCCGGATCGGCAAGATCCGTTATGCGCACAATGCGTCCCGCCGGGTCAGTGATATTCTCTTCGCTCATAGTCGGATTCTTTATGATAATGAAAGCCCCTGCGCACTCCGCTGAGAGGTTTGCACAGGGGCTTGGATATTGTTTAACGCGCCGGATTACTGACGGCCGGAAGTGGCGACAGCGCGGTCAATCTTGGCGATGAGTCCCTGAAGCACTTTGCCCGGGCCGAGTTCCACGAATTCGGTAGCGCCGTCGGCAATCATGTTCTTGATTGTCTGTGTCCAGCGCACGGGAGCTGTAAGCTGTGCCACGAGGTTGGCTTTGATCTCGGCGGGATCGGTGTGGGGTTTGGCATCTACATTCTGATAAACGGGGCAGATAGGTGTGCTGACCTTGGTGTGCTCGATAGCTTCGGCAAGCTCAGCCCGTGCAGGCTCCATGCAGGGCGAATGGAATGCGCCGCCCACTTTCAGTTTCAGTGCGCGTTTGGCTCCTGCGGCAAGAAGCTGCTCGCAGGCTGCGTCGATAGCCTCGATTTCACCGGAGATCACGATCTGGCCGGGGCAGTTGTAGTTGGCGCATACGACCACGCCGTCGATGCCTTCGCAAACTTCCTCCACTTTTTCGTCGGGCAGGGCGATAACGGCTGCCATTGTCGACGGCTTAAGCTCGCAGGCTTTCTGCATAGCATGTGCACGGGCCGATACCAGACGCAGACCGTCTTCAAACGTCAGCGCGCCGGCTGCCACGAGGGCTGAGAATTCGCCGAGCGAGTGACCGGCAACCATGTCGGGGTTGAATTCATCGCCCATCGTTTTTGCGAGGATCACTGAATGAAGGAATATGGCGGGCTGGGTCACTTTTGTCTGTTTGAGATCTTCGTCGGTGCCTTCAAACATAAGGTCGGTGATGCGGAAGCCAAGGATTTCGTTGGCTTTCTCAAACATTTCGTGAGCCGTGGGATTGGTGTCGTAAAGTTCTTTGCCCATTCCTACGAACTGGGCTCCCTGACCGGGAAATACAAATGCTTTCATTGTCTATTTGTTAGTTTAATTGTTTCCTTTTTATAGCAGCATCCGCTGGCGTCAGCCTCGCCGCTGTCATTTCGCCGCAAAATTAACCATTTTTTCGGTATTAAGGAAATATTTCCCTATTTCTTTCACTACCGCAGATTAAACAAGCAAGTGCGAATTTACAAAAATCATCGAGACCATTCACCA
>URWH01000278.1 GCA_900551515.1 uncultured Porphyromonadaceae bacterium | reverse complement strand
TGAGGAGGAAGGCGTTGTGGGGCGAGGGTATGGAGCCGAGGTCGCGCATCAGGTGTGCGGTGGCTTTGGTGATGAAGGCGGCTTTGCCGAAGGCTTTCGAGTAGGTGAGGCCGTGGTAGGATTCGTCGGGCGTTGTGAGGCCGGGGAATTTGTCGGCGTGGGCTTCCCAGTCGAAGTTGCCGCTGTCGACGATGACGCCGCCTACGCTTGTGGCGTGGCCGTCCATATATTTGGTGGTGGAGTGGGTGACGATGTCGGCGCCCCATTCAAAGGGGCGGCAGTTGATGGGGGTGGGGAAGGTGTTGTCGACGATCAGTGGCACGCCGTGGGCGTGGGCGGCGCGGGCAAAACGTTCGATGTCGAGGATGTCGTTGCTGGGGTTGGAGATGGTCTCGCCGAAGATCAGCTTGGTGTTGGGGCGGAAGGCGGCATCGATCTCTTCGTCGGTGGCGTCGGGAGCGATGAATGTGCAGTCGATGCCCATCTTTTTCATCGTGACGGAGAAGAGGTTGAAGGTGCCGCCGTAGATTGCCGATGAGCAGACGAAGTGGTCGCCGCTCTCGCAGAGGTTGAACACGGCATAGAAGTTGGCGGCCTGACCCGAGGAGGTGAGGATGGCGGCGACGCCGCCTTCGAGCTCGGCTATCTTGGCGGCCACGGCATCGTTGGTGGGGTTGGCGAGGCGGGTGTAGAAATAGCCGTTTTCTTCGAGGTCGAACAGACGGGCCATCTGCTCGGAGGTGGAATATTTAAAGGTAGTGCTCTGATAGATGGGAAGCACGCGCGGTTCGCCGTTTTCGGGCTTCCAGCCTCCCTGCACACAGATGGTGCCTACGTTGGACTTTTTTGACATGGCGATATGTGATTGTGATGATTTATGGTGCAAATTTACTACATTCAGGCGGAATTTGCTTACATTTGCGGTTATCTTTATGAAACCGATTTTTCTCATAGGATTCATGGGCAGCGGCAAGTCGACTCTCGGAGCCGCTCTCGGCCGCGCCACCGGCATGACGTTTATCGATCTCGACAGCTATATCGAGCGACGGTTTCATGCAAACGTCCGGGACCTCTTCGCGCGCTACGGCGAGGCAGGGTTCCGCGACATCGAGCGCAGGATGCTTGCAGAGGTGAGCGCGTTTGAGGATGTGTTGGTGGCCTGCGGTGGCGGCACGCCGTGTTTTTTCGACAACATGGACGTGATGAACCGCAGCGGACTGACCGTGATGCTCGACGCTTCCGAGGAGTGCCTCTTCGGCCGTCTGAAGGTCGGCAGGAATCGACGGCCGCTGATAGCGCGGCTGAGCGACGAAGAGCTGCGGGCCTATATCGGCGAGGCGCTTGCCCGGCGCATGCCTTATTATGGGCGCGCGGCCGTCAGGTTCCCCTCGCATATGCTTGAAAATAAGGAGCAGATACGTCAGTCGGTGGCCGATTTTCTGGCCATGCTTCAAAAAAACGGCGCAGAGATGCCGTCGGCGGTTATGCCGAATCGACGATAATTGTTAAATTTGCAGACAGCAAACAGGCGCATCGCCGCACAATCATAAAAAGAGATATGACCGTAATATCATCGCATCTTCACGAGCCGCTCGAGCAGCCGGCGGCCGTGGGCACACCGCGAAAACTGTTCAGTATCGGGCTCCCGCTGTGTGAGGAGGCCGCCGAGCGCCGTTTCCCGCTCACGCCCGAAGGGGCGGCGCAGCTTGTAGAGCAGGGCTTCGACGTGGTCATGCAGACCGGTGCGTCGGCCACGATCCATTACAGCGACGGGCAGTATGCCTCGGCGGGCGTGAGGATCGGCCAGCGCGACGATGCTCTGCGCGCCGACATCGTGATGTGTCTGGCGCCGCTGCAGCCTGCCGACGTGAGGAAGATGCGCCGCGGGGCGATGCTGCTGACGCTGTCGTCGCTGTGCCGCCTGACGCCTGCCGTGGTGCGGGCGCTTCTCGAGCGCTCCATAATCACCGTTGCCATCGATCTGATAAAAGATGAGCGCGGCAACCGTCCGTTTGCCGACATCCTCTCGGAGATCGACGGCCGTGCGGTCATAGCGCGGGCGTCGTCGCTGCTTGCCGACTCCGTCCACGGCAAAGGCATATTGCTCGGAGGCGTGGCCGGCATCGTGCCCTGCGAGGTGACGGTGATAGGCTCGGGCATAGCCGCGTGTGCGGCAGCGCGGTCGGCAGCCGGCGCCGGGGCGCTGGTGAGAATGTTTGACCACGATGTGTACCGACTGCGCCGCGCCGAGCGTGAGCTCGACAGCCGCATAGTGACGTCGGCGCTGCATCCGCGGGTGTTTCAGAATGGCTTGCGGTCGGCCGATGTGGTGGTGTACACGGGCGTGAATCCGACGCCGGTCATCGGCAGCGACACCGTGGCGCTGATGAAGCGCGGCGTCATCATATTCGATCTGACGGATGACTGCGGCAAGTGCTTCCCGAGCGTGCCGAC
>URWH01000277.1 GCA_900551515.1 uncultured Porphyromonadaceae bacterium | reverse complement strand
GGCTGACTCACAAAATGAAAGAGTCGGCCGCGCTTTTCACATACTTTTATATTCCTGTCACAGCTCAAACACACTCAAACCTCGCTCTATTTTTGTCCCATAGCGAAATTATCCGTAACTTCGCGCTGAAATTTCTTCATTATCAATCATTATGGCTACAGCTCTGGTTAACACCAATTTCAACTTCCCCGGACAGACATCCGTCTATCACGGCAAAGTGCGTGACGTTTATTCAATCGGCGACGACACCCTCGTCATGATCGCAACCGACCGCATATCGGCTTTCGATGTGATCCTCCCCAAAGGCATCCCCTACAAAGGTCAGGTGCTCAACGAAATCGCTACCTACTTCCTCGACTCCACCGCCGACATCGTGCCCAACTGGAAGCTCGTCACTCCCGACCCGATGGTCTCCGTAGGCCTCCGTTGCGAAGGCTTCCGCGTAGAAATGATCATCCGCGGCTACCTCACCGGCAGCGCATGGCGTGAATATCAGGCCGGATGCCGTGAGCTCTGCGGCGTGAAGCTCCCCGAAGGAATGCGTGAGAATCAGCGTTTTCCCGAACCCATCATCACCCCCACCACAAAAGCCGAAGCCGGACACGACGAAAACATCTCCCGCGAGGAAATCATAGCTCAGGGCATCGTTTCGGCCGACGACTACGCCGTGATGGAAGACTATACCCGCCGCCTATTTGCCCGCGGACAGAAAATGGCCGAAGAAAAAGGCCTCATCCTCGTCGACACCAAATATGAATTCGGCAAACACAACGGCAAAGTATATCTCATCGACGAAATCCACACCCCCGACTCGTCGCGCTACTTCTACGCCGACGGCTATCAGGAACGTTTCGAAAAAGGCCTGCCCCAGCGCCAGCTCTCCAAAGAATTTGTGCGCCAGTGGCTTATCGAACACGGCTTCATGGGCAAGGAAGGACAGCAAGTCCCCGAAATGACCGACGAATTCATCCAGACGGTTTCCGACCGCTACATCGAGCTCTACGAACAGGTCACCGGACAGCCGTTCATCAAAGCCGACGAATCGAACCTCTCCACACGCATCGCCGACAACGTGCTCGACTGCCTTCAGAACCTCAGCCTCTGATCCACCGCCAACATCCATCACTCATCCCGCGCCACTCCGACGGGAAGCCCGACAATGAACTGCGAGAATATCAACCCCTACACCGGCGACAGCCGCAACAAGTCGCAGCAGGTGCGCGAAATGTTTGACAACATCGCCCCCGCTTACGACTTCATGAACCGGGCCATGACCTTCGGCATCGACCGCCGATGGCGGCGCAAAGCCGTCGACGGCCTGCGCGACCGCCATCCCGTCGACATACTCGACGTGGCCACGGGCACCGGTGATCTCGCTATGCTCATCGCACGGCGCATCGACGGATCGCGCATCACCGGCATCGACCTGTCGGAAGGCATGATAGGCATCGGCCGCAAAAAGATAGCCGACGCAGGCCTCGCCGGACGCATCACGCTCCGCACCGCCGACAGTCTGGCCATGCCATTTGCCGACGACACTTTCGACGCCGTCACCGTGGCCTACGGCGTGCGCAACTTCGAAAACCTGCTTCAGGGCTACCGCGAGATGCTGCGCGTGCTCCGTCCCGGCGGCACACTCTGTGTCATCGAGCTCGCCACGCCCGCCTCGCCGCTCGTGCGCCCCTTCTACAAATTCTACACCCGCTGCATCATTCCAGCCGTCGGGCGCCTCGTATCGAAAGATGTGCGCGCCTATTCCTACCTGCCCGAAAGCATCGCCGCCGTGCCGCAGCGTGCCGGCATGACTCAGCTCATCGGTCAGGCCGGTTTCACCGACGCCTCTTTCCGCTCGCTCACCTTCGGCACATGCTGCATCTACACAGCGGTCAAGCCGAAATAGCAATACACCCTCACAAGCAACCATTATTACACATTAAAAAATATGAACATCAAGACAATCTCCATTGCAATGGCCCTCAGCCTGACAGCCACCGCCGGCGTCAGCGCACAGGAACATCTGCACAGCCTCGATGCCTCGCAGATCGACGACTCGATCGCTCCCGGCACCGACTTCTACGGCCACGTCAACCATAAATG
This sequence comes from uncultured Porphyromonadaceae bacterium, assembly GCA_900551515.1. The sequence goes on along the minus strand of URWH01000277.1, from coordinate 359 downwards.
GCAGCTGGCCAACCCTCTCACCCCCGAGCACGCCCGCTACGGCAAATTCAACGTGCTCAGCGACACATCCGAAGTGCGTGTGAAAAATCTCGTGCTCGGCCTCTCCGACGCCAACCCCGAGCCCGGCACCATAGCTTTCAAAGTTGCCACCATCTATTCGCAGGCCATGGACTCCGTGCGCCGCAATGCTGAAGGCGCCGCCCCCATTCAGGCCGACCTCCGCAAAATCGAAAACACTCCCCACGACGGCATGGAAGATCTCTTCCTCTGGATGCAGGCCAACTATGCCTCGCCCTTCTTCAACGCAGGACCCCAGGAATACCTCGCCAACTCGTCGCAGTATGCCATGTATGTCAGCG
>URWH01000276.1 GCA_900551515.1 uncultured Porphyromonadaceae bacterium | reverse complement strand
CATGGCTATCAGCGAGCCGTTGGTGCGGCGCTCGATGTCGCCTTTCCAGGGCTGGAATTCGAGGAAGCGGTGTGCCATGATGGCCTCGCCGGCCGATGCGGTCAGCACATTGTTGCGCAGACCGATGATGCCGCGCGACGGTATCACGAATTCCATGTGCACGCGGTCGTTCTGCACGTTCATGCTCACCAGATCGCCTTTGCGCCGGGTGACCATATCGATCATTTTCGACGAATATTCTTCGGGCACGTTAATGGTCATCGCTTCGACCGGCTCGCATTTCACGCCGTCGACCTCCTTGATGATCACCTGCGGCTGACCCACCTGAAGCTCATAGCCCTCGCGGCGCATCGTTTCGATCAGCACCGACAGATGGAGCACGCCGCGACCATAGACAATCCAGTGGTCCTCGCCCTCGCCTTTTTCCACGCGCAGGGCCAGGTTGCGGTCGAGCTCGCGGGTGAGGCGGTCGGCGATGTGGCGCGATGTCACATATTTGCCGTCCTTGCCGAAGAAGGGCGAGTCGTTGATGGTGAAGGTCATCGACATCGTGGGCTCGTCGACGGCTATGCGGGGCAGCGGTTCGGGATTCTCGAAGTCGGCTATGGTGTCGCCAATCTCAAAGCCGTCGATGCCGATGAGGGCGCAGATGTCGCCGCTCTTCACGCTCTCCACGCGCTTGCGGCTCATACCCTCAAACACGTGAAGCTCTTTGATGCGCTGGCGCACCACCGAGCCGTCTTTCTTGCACAGCGCAATATCGGCGCCCTCACGCAGCTCACCGCGGTGAACGCGTCCGATGGCTATACGGCCCACATACGACGAGTAGTCGAGCGATGTGATCAGCATCTGTGCCGGGCCTTCGAGGGTTTCGGGTTCGGGAATATATTTGATGATGGCATCGAGCACGGCCGTGATGTCGGTGGTCGGCTTGTTCCAGTCGGTGCTCATCCACCCCTGCTTGGCCGAGCCGTAGATGGTCGGGAAATCGAGCTGATCCTCAGTGGCATCGAGATTGCACATCAGGTCAAACACCATCTCCTGCACCTCGTCGGGACGGCAGTTGGGCTTGTCGACCTTGTTGATCACCACCACGGGCTTCAGCCCCATCTCGATGGCTTTCTGAAGCACGAAGCGCGTCTGGGGCATCGGACCTTCGAAGGCGTCCACCAACAGCAGACAGCCGTCGGCCATGTTGAGCACGCGCTCCACCTCGCCGCCGAAATCGGAGTGTCCCGGAGTGTCGATGATGTTGATCTTATAGCCTTTATAGTTGATTGATACGTTTTTCGAAAGGATTGTTATACCGCGCTCGCGTTCGAGATCATTATTGTCAAGAATGAGTTCTCCGGCATTCTGGTTCTCACGAAAAAGATTGCCGGCAAGTAGCATCTTGTCCACAAGCGTGGTCTTGCCATGATCCACATGGGCTATGATGGCAACGTTTCTTATGTTCTGCATATTACCTTGAAATTTGTCCCTTTTTTCTATTTAGGTTGCAAAGTTACGCAGAAATCGCGGAATAATCATGCATTTTTCTTAATTTTGCATCACAACCAGTCCAAGCCCATGACCATGAAGACACGTTTTTTCACGACACTGCTGCTTTTCAGCTTTTTTTCGCTCATCGCAGCCTCAGCACAGACCACGATAGTAAAGAATCACCGCGCCACCGGCCGCATCATCTGCACCGACACGCTCGACACGCCGGCAGTGAAGATGCTCCAGGAGTTTGCCGGACGCATCACGGGCGCCCACATCCCGCTCGTAGTCAGCAATGCCAAGCCCAAGAAGGGCGACATAGTGATACGCCGCACCGACAATCCGGCCATCGCCGAGGACGGCTTCCGCATCGACTCGCGTCCGGGATGGGTGACCATCGAGAGCACGCGCGGCAAAGGCTCGCTCTACGGCGTCATCTCCCTTCTTGAACGCTATGCCGGATGCAACTACTGGAGCGAACGTGACTACACCGCACCGCAGGCCGCCGACCTCACCATACCGGCCGTCGACTTCATCGACAATCCCGCGTTCCGCTACCGCCAGAGCCAGAACTACGCCCTCGCCACCGACCCCGACTACCGCGCGTGGATGCGCCTCGAAGAGCCGTCGGAAGAGTTTGCCAACACCTACTGGGTGCACACCTTCGACAAGCTGCTGCCGGCCGCCGTCTACGGCGAATCGCACCCCGAATACTATGCCTGGTACGACGGCAAGCGCCATCCCGGCAAGGCGAGCCAGTGGTGCCTGACCAACGACGAAGTGTTTGAGATCGTTGCCGCACGCATCGACTCCATCTTTAAGGCCAACCCCGACCGCACCATGATATCCGTGAGCCAGAACGACGGCAACTACACCAACTGCCGCTGCCCTTCCTGCAAAGCCATCGACGACTATGAGGGCGCCCTTTCGGGAAGCGTAATCCACTTCCTCAACCGCCTGGCCGACCGCTTCCCCGACAAGCAGTTCTCCACTCTGGCCTATCTCTACACCA
>URWH01000275.1 GCA_900551515.1 uncultured Porphyromonadaceae bacterium | reverse complement strand
CAGAGGCCGTTGAGGGTGAGGACCTGAGCGTCGGTGAGCACGAGTCCGGAGTGGCCTTTGTCCCATTCGAAATCGGGGATGGCGGCGGCGAGACGGGCGCAGGTGAGCAGTGGGAGCGCATCGGGGTTGATGATGGTGTCGGGGAGGTAGTCGACGTAGAATGTCGGTCGGCCTTTGCCCGACCAGTCGTCGCCTTCGTAGGGCTCGGAGGTGATGCGGCCGTTGGCCACGATGCCCGTCTGGCCGAGGCCTACTTTGACCATGTAGAATTCGTCGCCGGTGTGGATCTTGTCGTGGTCCCACACGCTCCAGTTGAAGTCGGCATCATCGGCGCCGTTGGCCATGCAGAAGGTGAGGTCGTCGAGAAAACGGTACATCGAGTAGGAGGAGAATGCCGGGTTCCATTTGAAAATAACAGTAGACATAGTGATTGGTGTGTGATTTCAGATTGACAAAAATAAGGAAATGCGGGCAATAAACCAAGCGCGCGACGGGCGATTATTCCATGAATGGCGGGGCATATCTGACCGTTCCGCGCACGCCTTTGAGGCCGCCGGGACGCAACTCGGCGGCCATGCAGAATTCGTGCGGCACATCGAAGGGGAATGTGATGCCGTAGGTGTCGGCATGGCGGTAGCCGAACCGCGGATAGTAATCCTTGTGGCCCAGCACAACGGCCGAGGCATAACCCAGTGCGGCGGCGCGGCGGTGGGCTTCGCGGATGAGCGCGGATCCGACGCCCTGACGCTGACTGGCGGGCAGCACGGCCACGGGCGCCAGCGCCAGCGTGGGGAATATACGACCGTCGCCGGCCGACACTATGGCGGCTTTCGTCATCAACAGATGGCCGATGATGCGGCCGCCGCTTTCGGCCACCAGCGAGAGGCCGGGGATGAAGGCGTCGGTCGGCCGCAGACGGTCGACCAGTAGATGCTCGCTGTGGTCACTATCGGACATATCTCTGAATGCGAGCTCGATAAGCCGCACGACTGCCTCGCGGTCGGCCGCCCGCTCCTGCCTGATGCTGAAATCCGTTGGCATATTAGTGATTAGAGGGGGTATTTCGGCGAAGCGGGGGAAAGTTTTGCCGTCGCGGGTGATGCGCTCGAAAAACATCAGCTCGGGGCGCACCCAGAAGCCGCGGCGGCCGTAGAGGGCCTGATAGACAACGCGGCGTTGGAGCGTCTCGGAATCCGTGGCGAAGTGCCAGAGGCGGTAGAGGCCGCCTTTGAAGTGGCGGAAGTGGCGCTCGCGCATGGGCCTGACTTCGGCGAGCATCGTGAGGATCTGCGGCACGAGGTCGCGGCGCACATTCGCGGCAGTCATGGTGTGCGGGCCGTCGTAGTCGATGGCTGTGTGGTAGTAGCGGCAGAAGAGGTCGCGGAAGTGCGCGATGTTGTCCTGCGAGCCGAACATGCCCGGACGCGGAGGCGGTTGAACTCGTCGTAGCAGTCGAACTGGTGCTGCTCCATCGCGGCGAACTCTCCGATCAGCAGCGTGTCGATGACGAACTGCTGACGGCCGTCGGCGCGCGGCGATTTATACTGATGCACGCCGATGCGCGGCTCCAGAAACTCGGTCATCTTCAGGAAGGGGCTCACCAGGATGGCGGGCACGCCGGTGAGCCTGACGAGCTGCTGGCCGTAGAACGCGCCGCAGCTCGACCCGACGATGAGATCGAACCGGCCATCGTCGCACAAATCCTGAAGCATCGCCATGGCCTCGGAGGGATGCAGCGGCAGGTCGGGCGCGGCGACCTCCGCCGCGCGCTCGAGCTCCGCCGTCAGCGTCCGCGCAATCTCACAGTCGCCGCTCGACGTGAACCCGTGCAAAAACAATATTCGGTAAGCCATTGTCGGTCAATCGGGGTAGAGGGCTATTTTGATCACACCGTCGCGGTGATGCTCGAAGAGGTCGTAGGCTTCGGCGATGCGTGAGAGAGGGTAGTGGTGGGTGATGAGGGGCGTGGTGTCGATGCGTCCGTCGGCGATCAGGCGGAGGATCTCGGCGCAGTCGCAGCCGTCGACACCGCCGGTTTTGAAGGTGAGGTTTTTGCCGTACATGTCGGGCAGCGGAAGCAACTGCGGCTTGTCGTAGAGGGCCACGACGGTGACGATGGCGTTGGGGCGCGCGGCTTGCCATGCCAGCTCGAAGGAACTGTCGCTTCCGCCCACTTCGATGACGCGGTCGGCGCCGCGGCCCTCGGTGAGTCGGCGGAGCGTGTCGATGCATTGCGAAGGGTCGACCGTTGTCACGGTGGGATAATGGCGGCTGACGAACGCGCGGCGGTTTTCATCTATCTCGCAGACTACGATATGTTTCGGTTGACGGAGCAAGACGCATGCGAGGGTGCACAGCCCGGTGGGGCCGGCGCCGATGATCAGCACCGTATCGTCGGCCGTGATCTCCGAGATGCGTGCTGCCCAATAGCCCGTTGCGAGGATGTCGCCGACAAACAATGCCTGCTCGTCGCTCACACCGTCGGGGATGCGGTTCAGCCCCTGATTGGCCA
>URWH01000274.1 GCA_900551515.1 uncultured Porphyromonadaceae bacterium | reverse complement strand
GTGCCCGGCCTCTACGGCATCGACACCCGCGCCCTCACCAAGCATCTGCGCGAATGCGGCTCGATGCTCGGCAAGATAATAGTGGAGGGGAGTGCCGATCCCGGATTCTACGATCCCAACCGCGAAAACCTCGTGGCCAAAGTGAGCTGCCGCCAGGTGGAGGAGCATGGAACGGGCGACAAGACCGTCGTGCTCGTCGACTGCGGTGTCAAACACAACATCATCCGCTGCCTGACACGCCGCGGCGTCAGAGTGATACGCGTGCCCTGGAATTATGATTTCAACACCATCCCCTACGACGGCCTTTTCATCTCCAACGGCCCCGGCAACCCCGATATGGTCGATGTCACCGTGGCCAATCTCCGCAAAGCTCTCGCCACCGGTAAGCCTGTCTGCGGAATTTGCATGGGCAATCAGCTGCTGGCTAAAGCGGCCGGCGCTTCGACCTACAAGCTGAAATACGGTCACCGCAGCCACAACCAGCCCGTGCGCCGCGTGGGCACCGACCAGTGCTTCATCACATCGCAAAACCACGGCTTTGCTGTCGACACCGACACACTCCCGTCCGATTGGGAACCGCTCTTCGTCAACATGAACGACGGCACCAACGAGGGCATCCGCCACCGCTCGCTCCCCTTCTTCTCCGCGCAGTTCCACCCAGAAGCCAGCAGCGGTCCCAAGGACACCGAGTTTCTTTTCGACGATTTCATCAGCATGCTTTGACCAACCCGATAATATCCTCACTATGAATCAAAATATCGATCCTACTATAAAGAAAGTGCTGCTGCTCGGCAGCGGCGCGCTGAAAATCGGCGAGGCCGGTGAGTTTGACTATTCCGGCTCGCAGGCTCTCAAGGCAATGAAGGAAGAGGGTATTGCCACCGTGCTGATCAACCCCAACATCGCTACCGTGCAGACCTCGTCGGGCGTCGCCGACAAGATATATTTCCTCCCGGTCACGCCTTTCTTCGTTGAAAAAGTGATTGAGCGCGAACGCCCCGACGGCATCCTGCTCGCTTTCGGCGGCCAGACCGCGCTGAACTGTGGCGTCGAGCTCTGGAAGTCGGGCGTCCTCGAGCGCTACGGCGTCAAGGTGCTCGGCACTCCGGTGCGCGCTATCATGGACACGGAGGACCGCGAGCTGTTCGTACGCCGGCTCGACGAAATCGACGTGCGCACCATCAGAAGCGAGGCCGTCAGTACCGTCGACGGCGCCCGTGAAGCCGCGGCGCGCGTAGGCTATCCCGTAATCGTGCGCGCCGCCTACGCCCTCGGCGGTCTCGGCAGCGGTTTCTGCGACGATGAGCAGCAGCTCGTGGCTCTCACGGAAAAAGCGCTCGCTTTCTCGCCCCAGGTGCTTGTCGAGAAGTCGCTTAAGGGCTGGAAAGAGGTGGAATATGAGGTGGTGCGCGACCGCTTCGATAACTGCATCACCGTCTGCAATATGGAAAACTTCGACCCGCTCGGCATACACACCGGCGAGTCGATCGTCGTGGCTCCCTCGCAGACGCTCTCCAATGAGGATTACCATTATCTGCGTAAACTCGCCATTAAGATCATACGTCATCTCGGCATCGTAGGCGAATGCAATGTACAATATGCCTTCGACACCGAATCGATGGACTACCGCGTCATCGAGGTCAACGCCCGTCTGAGCCGCTCGTCGGCTCTCGCCTCCAAAGCCACCGGCTATCCGCTGGCTTTCGTGGCCGCCAAACTGGCGCTCGGCTATGGCCTCTTCGACCTGCGCAATGCCGTCACCAAAGTCACTTCGGCGTTCTTCGAGCCGGCGCTCGACTATATCGTTTGCAAGATTCCGCGCTGGGACCTCGGCAAGTTCCACGGCGTGCGCCGCGAGATCGGCTCTTCAATGAAGTCGGTGGGCGAGGTCATGTCGGTAGGCCGCACTTTCGAGGAGGCGCTGCAGAAGGGCCTTCGCATGATAGGGCAGGGGATGCATGGCTTCACGGCCAATCATCCGGTCAAAGTGGACGATATCGATCATGAGCTATCGACGCCGACCGACAAACGCATCTTCGTCATCGAGCAGGCCATGCGCCGCGGCTATGATGTGGAGCGCATCCATGCCCTCACCAAGATCGACCGCTGGTTTCTCTATCGTCTGAAAAATATCGTCGACACATCCCACGCTCTTGCCGAATCGGACGAGATAGATGCCGTCGACCCGCGTCTGCTGAAACTCGCGAAGCAGCAGGGCTTCTCCGATTTCCAGATTGCGCGTATCGTCATGAAAAAGGCGATGCCCGACGGCGACACCGCCGCCATGGCTGTCCGCCGCCGGCGCCTAAGCCTCGGCATTCGGCCGGTGGTGAAGCAGATCGACACTCTCGCCGCCGAATATCCCGCCATGACCAACTATCTCTATCTCACCTACAACGGTTCGGCCGACGACATCGACACCGCCACTGACCATCGCTCGGTAGTGGTGCTCGGCTCAGGGGCCTACCGCATCGGCTCGTCGGTCGAATTCGACTGGTGCTCGGTCAACGCTCTCCAGACTGTCA
>URWH01000273.1 GCA_900551515.1 uncultured Porphyromonadaceae bacterium | reverse complement strand
GAAGCTGATCGCCTCGCCCCGGAGCGTGAAGAGGAGGATCAGCCCCAGCACGAAGGCCAGGCCGCCCATCGCGAGCACCAGCCCCATCCACCGGCGGCGTTCTTCGCCGGCGCCACGGACCAGGTCGATGTCCTGCGGCGCGGCCATGACGAGCGGGAATCTGCCAATGTGGTCGCTCAGGCGGGTGTATTCCTTGCCGGCGCGGCGCAGGCTCTTGCGGCGGCCGCGTGCCATGCCGAGGGTGAGCTCTTCGGGCACGCCGCGGCGCATATACTGGGCGCGGGCTGTGGCGAAGTCTTCGCCGCGGCGAAGCAGCATGGCGTCGGTCACTCCCGAAAAGCTTTTGCAGAAGCTCAGATAGTGGATGGCGTCGAGCAGGTTGCTTTTGCCCATGCCGTTGTTGCCCAGGAAGCAGTTGATCTTGGGCGAGAAGTCGAGAGATGTTTCGGCTATATTTTTGAAGTTTGTCAGTGACAGGTGGAGGAGTTGCATAACAGATGCAAAGTTAAGAAAATTTGGCCTGAAAGAGATGCCGGCGCATGAAAACGGAGGTAAAAATATTGAGTTGTTGATAAAAAAGATTAATTTTGTGGCAAAGCACAACCAGGCATCACTGTAATGGAAAACATCAGCGACAACGTGACACTTGCCATAGGCACAATAGTGCGCTCGCCGCGCGCGGAGTATGAAATCGTCAGCGTGATCAGCACGTCGGAATCGGCGGCCGTCTATGCCGTGCGCATGGGCGGCACCGGCACGGAGATGATAATGAAGCAATTCGTCGTGACGGATCCCGACAGCTTCGAAGCGGCCGCACGCATTGTTATGCGCGTGTCGGCCGAGAACCGGTCGATGCCGCGTGTGACTGAAATGTTTATGGACGGCGCGGGCGGCATCATGGTGATGGAGCGCGTCAGCGGCACTACATTGTGCGGCCTTGTCGAAACCGAAGGGCCGATGCCGCAGAGCCGCGTGATAGCGCTGATGCGTGATGTGATCAGCGCAGCCGGCGCCCTTCATTCGGCCGGCATGACGCATTTCGGCATCACGCCCGACAATATAATGGTGGGCGACGGTGGCGAGACAATGCTCATCGGACTTTCGGTTTCGGGCGAGCAGCGCAAGCCGGCGGCCGGATTCGCGGCCATCGAGCAGTATGCCGGCGCGCCGCATAATTCGCCTGTGACCGATGTCTATTCGATTGCGGCCACGATGCTTTTCTGCCTCTCCGGAAAGGTCCTTCCGGCTGCGGCCGAGGTGACCGCAGCGACGCTCGACGCCATGCTCGGCGACGACATCGTGGAACCGTTGCGCGTGTTGCTGAAAGATTCGCTGTCGTTTCGCATTCACGAGCGCCCGGCTTCGGCCGGGGCTATGCTGCCGTTTCTGGACAAGGCAGCTGACTGTCTGTCGCCCGCCGAGCCTTTGACCGGGGCATGCATGCCGGCCGCTGAGCCGGAGGTCGGTGATCCCGAGCCCACACTCCCGACCGTTCCGAGGGCCGGAGGCGATGAGGCTACGGCCGTGACGGAGAGGGAAGAAACGGTGGTTGACGACATAGCGCCTGAGAGAGCGCCGCAACCCGTTTATGTGCCGCGGCCGATGAGCATCATGCACAAGGCTGAGGCTCTCAATCCCGGCGGACTGGCTGCGCAAGAACCGCCGCAGGAAACCGTGGCCGGCTATCAGCCCGAAGAAACTTTCGTTGAGCCTGCTGAGGTGCCTGTGCAGTATGAAGCCGAGGCGCCGGAGGCACCTTACGCAAGCGGGATGCCCGATAGCGGCGGCATGAATAATGCCGGGCCGGCACGATCGCGCAAGAAGATGTGGTGGATCATCATTGCCATTCTTGTGGCGGCTGCTGTAGGCGGCGGTGTCTACTGGTATATGACCCGCCCCTACGAAGTGTCGATGGACTATTCCGACTCCGACGATGATGAGATCGTGATTGCCGACTCCGACTCTGTGCGTAAAGTAAATATTGTTGTTGAAGAGACGGACGACGGCACGATATATCCGCGCGGCTATTACGACATGGTGTTCAATGAACTCGTGCCGGGATCGGGCGTGAAACAGATGGAATGGAACGGCATCACATTCACTTTCGACCGCGACGGGCGCTGGACCAACGACGACTATTACGATGCGCAGCTCGGATATCATTCATGGGAATTCACGGGCAACCGCCGCACGAAAGAAAACTACACCGGCTCCGACAAATATGAACCGGGCTACGCCCTCCATGAATGGGACGGCAATAACCGCATAGTCGAGATGCGGGATTACAACAGGGGCTACACGCTCCGGCGCACGTTTAACGACAACGGCACGGTAGCATCGCAGACGGTCGATTTCTACGACGAATCGAAGGCCGACGGATATGCCTCGTTCAGCTACACCTACGATTCGCACCACAACTGGGTGACCCGCACCGGCGGCCCCGGCAAGGTGACGCGCCGGATTGAATATTACGACTGACGCTCCGACTTAGACCCCATCCCACAAAATATGTTAACGTCAGGGCGATGGCTTTTCGAGCAA
>URWH01000272.1 GCA_900551515.1 uncultured Porphyromonadaceae bacterium | reverse complement strand
AGGCCACGTCGTAGAGGCCGTCGCCGAAACGCGCGCCCTGAAAATCAATAAAATACGGGTTGTCACTGCCGTCGATCATCACGTTGCGCGACTGGCAGTCGCGGAGCATCAGCAGGCCGTCGGGATTGTCGGCGGCCGCTTCGGCGAGAGCCTGAAAATCGTCCTCGAGACGGTCCTCGTCGAACTCCACGCCCGAGGGTTTCAGGAAGCAGTATTTGAAATAGTTGAGATCCCACATGGCAGCGCGGCGATCCATGGCCTGGCGCGGATAGCAGCGCGAGAGGTCGAACGACACATCCGATGCCGACGTCTGAAAGCGCGGCAACAGCTCCATGACACGATGCAGCAGCGGTTCGACCGCCGGCCAGTCGCCGCCCGCGGCTGCGATGAGCGAATAGAGCGACGTGTCGCCGACATCCTGCTGGAGGTAAGTCATACCGTCGGCCGACACCGCCAGCACCTCGGGCACCGGAAGGCCGTGTGCGCGGAAAAAGCCGGAGAGATAGACGAAAGCATCATTTTCGCGGCGCGACGTGCCGACAGTGCCCACGACATCGCGCACGCCCGTCAGCCGCCAATAACGCCGCGCCGACCCTTCGCCGGCCAGCGGCACCACCGAGCTGGGCGCACTGCCCGTCAGCAATTCATAGAGAGATTCAAGCTCATTCATAACCGCAAATTTAGCCATTATTAATGAATAAATCCTTAACTTTGCGCATAAAACCTCCGCCATGGACAGCAAGCAACCGACCACCCACCGCCTCTACGGACTCGTAGGCTACCCGCTCGGGCATTCATTTTCACGACGTTTCTTCAACGAGAAATTCGCCGCCGAGAATATCGATGCCGAATATGTCAACTTTGAAATCGCCGACATCGACGCCCTGCCCGGTATCATAGCCGCGCATCCCGAGCTTTGCGGCTTCAACGTCACCATCCCGCACAAAGAGAACGTGATGCCGCTGCTCACCGGCATCGATCCGCACGCCGCCGAGATCGGAGCCGTCAACGTAGTGAAAGTCAAGCGCAAGCCCGACGGCACGGCCGAGCTCTACGGCTACAACACCGATGTGACCGGATTTGCCGCCGACATCAGCCGGCTGATGTCGCCCCGTCTTGCGGGAGCGCAGGCACTCGTGCTCGGCACCGGAGGCGCCTCGAAAGCCATAGTGGCCGGGCTGAAATCCCTGGGGCTGAAGCCGGTGACCGTGTCGCGCACCGGCCGCCGAGGCGCCCTCACCTACTCCGGTCTCACGGCCGATATGATCCGCCGGTCGCCCGTCATAGTCAACGCCACGCCGCTGGGCATGCACCCCAACACCGACAGCTGTCCGCCCATCGACTACACGGCCGTCACGCCGGAGCATCTGTGCTACGACGCCGTCTACAACCCGCCGATGACCCTGTTTCTGAAAAAATGTGCCGCACAGGGCGCCACCGTGGCCGGCGGTATCGGCATGCTCCACAATCAGGCCATCGACGCGTGGCACATATGGAACTCGCCGGATAAAGAATAGCCATGGAGCAGCGGCCACACATCCCGTTCGGCGCCATGCCGCTGCTGCCGCTGTGCGCGGCGTTTGCCGCAGGCATTATGCTCGGCGACCTTACCGCCAGCCTGTGGTGTGCCACACTATGCGCCGTGGCCGCGGCCGCTGTAGCCCTCACCCGCCGCTATCTCTATGCCGCATGGATCGCCGCCATGGCGCTCGGAACCGTCGACATTCTCGTGCTCTCGCCTCAGGATGAGGACATTGCATCGGCGGGGAATGCGGCCGTCTACCGGGCACGCATACTGGAGGCGCGCGAGCACGAATCGTCGCAATCAGCCACCGTAGGGCTGCTGCAGGCCGGTGCCGACAGCGCCACGCTCGTCGACTGCCGGCCGGTGAAAGTGCAGATAATCGTACCGTCGTTTGCCCAGCGGCTGCAGCCCGGTTATGACATAACATTCCGATGCGACATCGAGCCGGTAAGAGTGATGACCGATCTGCCCGACGAGATTGATCCCGCAATCTTTCTGCTGCAAAAACGCATACGCCACCGCGCCTTCGTGGCCGGCGACGACCTGCTCGACCTCAGGCCCACGCCGGGGATCATGGCCTCGCTGACACGATTCCGCGCCACGCTCACCGACAGGATCTACGGCTCGCGGCTGAGCACGCAGGCCAAAGAGTTTGCCAACACCATACTCACCGGCGACGCCGGCGACCTCGACCCGTCGGCCCGCGAGCACTTCTCGGCCTCCGGGCTGTCGCACATCTTAGCTCTCAGCGGGCTGCACGTAGGCCTGATAGCCATGCTTATCTCGCTGGCACTGTGGCCCGTGAGAATGGCCGGATACCGCCGGAGCGTCACCATCGCCGTCATCCTGCTGCTATGGCTCTACGCCGCTGTAACCGGATTCGGGCCATCTGTCACCCGCGCCGTGATCATGACCACCATCTATCTGACGGGAAACCTGTTGCAACGGCGCACGCTGCCGCTCAACTCGCTCTGCGCCGCCGCCCTGCTGATACTCCTTTTCGACCCCGCGGCACTCTACAC
>URWH01000271.1 GCA_900551515.1 uncultured Porphyromonadaceae bacterium | reverse complement strand
GATTTTTTAGTGGACACTAATGATTAATCATTTAGAAATCATTTTATGAAAAAGCTTCTTTTCTTTTTGGTGTCGCTGATTGCGTTTTCGGCATCGGCACAGCGTGTGACAGAAATAGATGATATATGGGATTGCCCATACAACCATAGGCCGATAGTGATTGATGCATACGCCTCTTGGTGCCAGCCATGCCGGATCTACAGTCCGATCGTTGAGCGTCTCGCACGCGAGTATGCAGGAAGGGTCGATTTTTACAAGGTGGATGTCGACAATCCCGACGCCGAGGATTTCGTTGTCAGGTATGAGATTAATTCCGTGCCGACAACGGTGTTCCTGTGGGATCCGCTCGGAGATGCCACCATGAAATCGCATGTAGAGAGGGGCCTTATGAGCTATGACGAGCTTAAACAACAGATAGAAGTGGCTCTTTCGAAGCAATTTAAGGTGGATCATTCAAGAGTTGGACTGACGTGGGTTGATCAGGATTATGCTGATGATCTCACATGTCCTCTCGGATATGAGGCGCGACTGCAGCCATTCCTTGGCGAATGGAGGGGAATGGAGGATGGCGCGGAGTCGCGGCTGTGGTTTGAGAGAGTTGGCGATGATGTGGAATATCATGGCGGCACGCTTGATTCTGATCGCATCGGTCTTGTCGGCACGGCATTCTGGTGCACGCTCGCATTGTATTTCGACGATGGCGGAAATTTGTGCGCTTCGGATGTTTTGCCCGATAAGCCTGTGCAGATCTTTGATTTGCCCCGAAATAAAAACGGTGTCAGTTATGAGAGGACGTTAAAGCTCATTTCTCCCGGAAATTTGCGGATGTCCGTTAACGCTTATAATGTATCAGACGGTCATGTCGACCGGAATCCGTTTAAATCTTATACAGTTGACTATCGTCGTGTCAGTCCTTGATCCGGATTACGCGTATGCCGATGGCCGTGCGGTTTTTCCTGAGATATTCCTGCAAGGGGAGGGGATCGATGATCACCTCTCCTTTTTTCGACGACGCATGCATCAGATGCACCTTTCCGTCGACTATTGTGGCTATGCCTAAATGCGACACGTCAAGCCCTTTGATGCCCGTCACGATGGCTATGATGTCACCTTCGCGTATGTCGGAGTTTTTGATGTTCTGGGGCTTTATATACGGGAAACGGTGTGAGCGATAGCCTATCTCGGCATTCTTCACGCCCGCAAAATTGGCCGAATCGGCCAGCGCAGGGTAGGAGGCGCGGTGGCTCGTCATATAGTCGAGGGTCTTCACGGCATAGTCGGCGTGGCCTATTCGGTCGGTGACCTCCTGCAGCAGGCCGCGGTGGCTGTTGTCCACGATCCAGTCGCTGATGTAGTGCAGACGCGAGGCATAGCCGTCGACATTCCCGCCGCGGTAGCGCAGCTGCTGGAGATTGTACACGTAGTCGCGCCACGACGTGCGCCTGTTGGCCACCGTTATAGCCATCGCTGTGGCCATCTCGACAAATGTCGTGCAGTCGAGATGCTCCGTGTCGACGGTCAGCATCTCGGGCGACTCTTCGAGCGTGCCGGCCGCGTACGGCGTGCTGATAAACATCTTTCCGGCTTCGCTGACAAGCAGTTGCGGCATAGGCTTTTTCTTCTTGTCGAGTTCGATGAGCGCCGTGGTTATCCTTGTGGTGTCTACGGTCTCATTCCGGAATCTGACGGGACGCTGTGCCGAAACCGCCGTTGTCAGCAGAATCGCGGCAAGCGCTATTAGGTATATTCTTTTCATCGTTCGTGATTAATGGATGTGTAAAATTATGAAAAAATTACGCACCGGTGTCATCATTTTCTCCTTTTGATATGAAAAAAATGCTATATTTGCGCAAAAATCTATCGTCGACGGCTCGCATTCGGTGCAGCCGCATCACATTTTACTAACCCTTTCAACAAAACCGCTATGAAAAAAATCACACTCTCATTCATCATCCTCATTCTCGCTTCATTTGTTTCGGCATATGCCGCCAAACCCCGGGAGCTCTCCTTTGCCAACCTTCTCGAACAGCTGAAAACCACCAAACGCCCGCTCGTCATCGACGTGCATGCCACATGGTGCGGCCCCTGTCGGAGTTTCGGCCCTATCTTCGAGAGCGTAGCTTCGCAGTATCCTTCCCGCGCAAGCTTCTATAAGATGGATATCGACAAGAATCCCGAGCTGTCGGAAAACCTCGGCATCACCAGCGTGCCCACACTCCTTATATTATATGTGTCCGACGGCAAACTCCAGTGCGAGAAAAGCGTCGGCTTCATGACCGAAGACGAATTTATCGCCCTGCTCAACCGCACGCTTAAAAAAGTCGACGGTACCAGGCTCAAACTCTGACGCGACATCCCTATCCACCTCTTGCTCTCTTATCCGACTCCGACTGGGTTGTTTTATCCATCCCGCCGCTGCTCTCTTCATGGCTCATCGGTGTCTGCCCGGTGGCGTTTAACGTCGGCGCCCTTGTTTTAGTGGTCACATGTTGTCCTTTGAATGTTAATCAACGTTAAAAATATGTTGTACAACATATTTGTAAATGATTGACGGATA
>URWH01000270.1 GCA_900551515.1 uncultured Porphyromonadaceae bacterium | reverse complement strand
GGAAACGATTTCCTCGAGTTCGGCACGTTTTTCGCCGAGGATGTGCTGCTGGTCGGAGAGTGTCTCTTCAGTGGCGGCGATGTCGGCGGTTTTAGCGTCGATGATTCGGGCGTATTCGTTGATATGCTTTTCGCAGAGCTCGATTTCGAGGGTCTGGAATTCGATTTCCTTGGAGAGGAGGTCGAATTCGCGGTTGTTGCGGACGTTGTCGAGCTGAGTTTTATACGTAGCGATCTTTGCCTGCGATTCGTTGATTTTTTCTTTCTCGGCGACGGTCTTTTTGCGGAGCTCTTCGATTTCCTGACGGAAGTTACCGAGGCGGGTGTTGAGACCTTCAATGTGATCTTCGAGGTCGCGGACTTCGAGGGGGAGCTCTCCGCGGACTGTTTTGATACGGTCGATCTGGGAGAGGATAGTCTGGAGCTCGTAGAGCGATTTCAGACGTGATTCAACGCTGAGGGGCTGTTCGGCTTGTTTCTTTTCTGCTGTAGCCATATATGTAAATTACAAATAAATAATCGGATTGACGTCGAGTCGGGCGTACCGGACTGCAAAGTTAGGAAATTTTTCTTTAATTACATGATAAAAAATATCTTTCGTGCAGTTTTCGCTTTCGTGGTGGCCTATGTCGACGATGAGGATGCGTCGGGCGTTGTCGACGAAGTCGTGATATTTGGTGTCGGAGGTGACGAAGGCCTGTGCTCCGGCGGCGATGGCCTGAGGGATCAGGAACGCTCCGGAGCCGCCGCAGAGGGCCACGCGGCTGATGGGGGCGTCCATATCGTAGGCCGAGCAGCGGGCCACGGGGGTGTCGAAGGCGGCTTTTACCAGCTGCACGAAGCGGCTGGCGGTGACCGGCGACGCCGGATCCGGCACTGCCCGAGGCGTCGGGGGCGAGGATGGCCGCATCTGTGAGGCCGAGCATGGCGGCCATGCGTGCCGACACGCCCGAGGGGGCGTTGTCGAGAGCCGTGTGGCAGGCATAGACGGCGATTCCGGCGCGCAGTGCGGCGATGACGGCCTGCTCCACGGCCGAGCCGCCGACGAGCAAGTGCTTGAGGCCGTGGAATATCAGCGGGTGATGGGCCACGATGAGGTTGCATCCGGCATCGGCGGCTTCGCGGACGATATCGGGGGTGACATCGACTGTGAGGAGCGCGCCGGTGCAGACGGCGGAAGGGTCGCCGACGATGAGGCCGCAGTTGTCATACGATTCCTGGAGCGAGAGCGGGGCCGTACGCTCCAGCAGATCGGCAATCTGACGTATAGTGGGCTGCACGACGCTCATTGGCGCATCATTTCTTCTGTTCGGGGATATCGACACGGATGCAGAGTTCGTCGAGCTGCGAGTCGTCGATGACCGAGGGGGCGTCGATCATCATGTCGCGGCCCGAGTTGTTTTTCGGGAAGGCGATGACGTCGCGGATCGAGTCGAGGCCGGCGAGGATCGATACGAAGCGGTCGAAGCCGAAGGCCAGACCTCCGTGAGGCGGTGCGCCGAACTTGAAGGCGTTCATCAGGAAGCCGAACTTGTAGCGGGCATCCTCTTCGGAGAGGCCGAGGAGACGGAACATCTTGTCCTGCAGCTCGGCATCGTGGATGCGGATGCTTCCGCCGCCGAGCTCGTTGCCGTTGACCACCATGTCGTAGGCGGTGGCGCGGACGTTGCCGGTGTCGGTTTCGAGCATGTCGATATCGTCGGGGTTGGGCGATGTGAAGGGGTGGTGCATGGCGTAGTAGCGCTGCGTCTCGTCGTCCCACTCGAAGAGGGGGAAGTCGATGACCCAGAGGCAGGAGAACTTCTGCGGATCGCGGAGGCCGAGCTGTGAGCCCATCTCGAGGCGGAGTTCGCAGAGCTGCTTGCGGGTGCGCATGGTTTCGCCGGCGAGGATGAGCATGAGGTCGCCGGGCTTGGCATCGGCGCGGTCAAGCCATGTGCGTATACGGTCGTCGGTGAAGAACTTACCGACGGAGCTTTTGATCGAGCCGTCGGGCTCGTATTTCACCCACATCATGCCTTTGGCGCCGACCTGCGGACGTTTCACCAGTTCGGTGAGCTGGTCGAGCTGCTTGCGGGTGTAGCCAGCGCATCCGGGGGCCACGATGGCGCCGACGTAGGGGGCGCTGTCCATCACCGAGAAGCCGCTGCCTTCGGTGAGGTCTTTGAGTTCGACGAACTGCATGCCGAAGCGGGTGTCGGGCTTGTCGGAGCCGTAGAGGCGCATGGCGTCGGCCCATGTCATGCGGGGGAAGGGCTCGGTAAAGTCGATGTCCTTGACATATTTAAAGATGTGTTTCACGAGGCCTTCAAACATCTGGAGGACATCCTCCTGCTCGACGAACGACATCTCGCAGTCGATCTGTGTGAATTCTGGCTGGCGGTCGGCGCGGAGATCCTCGTCGCGGAAGCATTTCACGATCTGGAAATAGCGGTCGAAGCCGCTGACCATCAGGAGCTGTTTGAAAGTCTGGGGCGACTGCGGGAGAGCGTAGAACTCGCCGGGGTTCATTCGCGAGGGCACGACGAAGTCGCGGGCGCCTTCGGGGGTCGACTTGATGAGGACGGGCGTTTCCACTTCGAGGAAGCCTT
>URWH01000269.1 GCA_900551515.1 uncultured Porphyromonadaceae bacterium | reverse complement strand
ACGCGTTTTTCATGCACTGCCTGCCTGTTCGACGCGGCATGATCGTCACCGACGAGGTGATCGAATCGCCCCGCAGCATCGTGATTCCCGAAGCGGCCAACCGCGAGATCTCGGCGCAGACCGTGCTTAAACGTATGCTTGAATCTTTATAACCGACACGCTATGCCTTACAGAATAAGAGTCGTTAAAATCGGCGGAAATGTAGTTGACAATCCGGAAGCGCTTGCAACGTTTGTCAGCGACTTCAAACGTCTTGCCGGACCGAAGATTCTCGTACACGGCGGAGGCAAAGAGGCCACCCGCCTCAGCGCCGCCCTCGGCATCGAAACGCACATGATCGAAGGACGCCGTGTTACCGACGCCGACACGCTCGACGTCGTCACGATGGTCTATGCCGGACTGATCAACAAACGCATCGTAGCCCGTATGCAGGCCATCGGCCTCGATGCCATCGGCCTCAGCGGCGCCGACGCCGGACTGGTGACGGCCTCACGCCGCAGTCCCGTTCCCGTCGACTATGGTTTCGTTGGCGATATCGACCCGATGGATGTCAATGAGACGGTGCTCACGATGCTCCTCAAACAGAATCTCACGCCGGTGATCTGCGCCATCATGCACGACGGCAACGGCACGCTGCTCAACTGCAATGCCGACACAGTCGCCTCAGCCATCGCCGTGGCCGCATCGCGCATCTCGCCGGTCGACCTTATCTACTGCTTCGAAAAGCCGGGCGTGCTCGCCGATGCCGACGACGATTCCACGCTCATACGCACCATTGACAGCGACAGCTTCGACGACCTGCGCCAGCGCGGCATAGTCAGCAAAGGCATGATACCCAAGATCGACAACGCGCTGAAAGCCATCCGCGCCGGAGTTTCGGGCGTATATATAAAGAGTGCCGCCAACCTTCTGAACGCGACGGGCACATCAATCATGCTATGACCGAATCGTCCCTGCAACTGTTGCAACGCCTCATCGCCACGCCCTCTGTTTCACGCGAAGAAACAGCGGCGGCCGATATTGTCGAATGCCATCTCCGTCAAGCCGGCATCGACGTCCGCCGCATCCATAACAACGTGTGGGCCACCAACCGGCACTTCTCGCCCGGACGCCCCACGCTCCTCCTCAATTCGCATATCGACACCGTGCGGACTGCCGCATCCTGGACACGCGACCCCCACTCGCCCGACATTGCCGACGGACGCCTCTACGGCTTAGGCAGCAACGATGCCGGCGCCTCTGTGGTATCACTGATCGCTATTTTCTGCGAATACTACGACAGCCATCTGCCCTTCAACCTTCTGCTGGCCATCACGGCCGAAGAGGAAGTGATGGGCGAAAAAGGCATGCGCGCATTCCTGCCGCACCTGAAAGAGCAGGGCATCGGCATCGACATGGCATTGGTCGGCGAGCCTACCGGCATGCGACCGGCCATAGGCGAACGCGGCCTCCTCGTACTCGATGCCGTGACACGCGGCGTAAGCGGCCATGCGGCGCGCGACGAGGGCGTCAACGCGCTCTACAAAGCCATCGCCGACATCGACCGGCTGCGCAACTTCAAATTCCCCCGCCAGAGCGCCGGACTCGGTCCGGTGAAAATCTCTGTCACTCAGATAGAATGCGGCACACAGCACAACGTGATCCCCGACATCTGCCGATGGGTTGTCGACGTGCGCACCACCGATGCCTACAACAACGAACAGACAGCCCGAATGCTCGATGAGGCCGTGGAATCGCAGCTCACGCCGCGCTCCACACGCGTCTGGGCCTCGCTCATCGACGCCGCGCATTCCCTCCGCATGGCCGCCGAAAAGGCCGCCGGCGAATCATTCGTGTCGCCGACAACATCAGATATGGCGCTGATGCACGATATCCCTTCGCTGAAGATAGGCCCGGGGCTGTCGGCTCGCAGCCACACGGCCGACGAATACATCCGCATCGACGAGCTTGAAGAAGCTCCGTCGGTCTACCGCAACATATTAAACAATCTCTCAAAGATATTACACGCATGAAACTATGGAACAAGGGCTTCGAGCCCGACGAAATGATAGAAGAATTCACCGTGGGCCACGACCGCGAACTCGATATGAAGCTGGCACGCTACGACGTGCAGGGATCGCTCGCCCACATCAAGATGCTTCAGAGCATCGGTCTGCTCACTGCCGACGAACTCACCCTCCTCACCGACGCGCTCAATGATATTGCAGCCATGATCGAGCGCGGCGAATTTGTCATCGAGCCGGGCGTTGAGGACGTTCACTCTCAGGTAGAATTCCTTCTCACCCGCCGCCTTGGCGATGTAGGCAAAAAAATCCATTCCGGACGCTCGCGCAACGATCAGGTGCTCGTGGACCTCAAGCTGTTCATGCGTGAAGAGCTCCGCACCATCGCGCAGTCGGTGTCCCGTCTGTTCGACAAGCTGCAGCAGCTCAGCGAACGATATAAAGATGTGCTCATGCCGGGCTACACCCATCTTCAGGTGGCGATGCCCTCGTCGTTCGGCCTCTGGTTCGGAGCCTACGCCGAGGCACTGACCGACGACATGCAGATGCTTGTGGCCGCCTACAACATCGCCAACCAGAACCCGCTCGGCTCAGCTGCCGGTTACGGCTCGTCGTTCCCCCTCGACCGTGAGATGACCA
>URWH01000268.1 GCA_900551515.1 uncultured Porphyromonadaceae bacterium | reverse complement strand
AACACTTTATTCTCCTTGTTTTAACAAATGCACCGGAATTTCGGCTTGAGCCATTGAAACTTTATTAAAAAAAGGCGACGGGGGACGTGTATCGTGTCTTCACAGCGATTGCAAATCCTGTTTAAACGGGTTGCGCCGGATAATGTTACGGTCATGCTTTCCCAGGCCGGCCACGGTCTGTTATCATTTATAGAAAAGAAAAAGAGGAAAATCCCGGTGGAAATTCCTCTGATGAAGGTTTGTGCGCACGAAGGGACTCGAACCCCCATGTCGGATGACACCAGATCCTAAGTCTGGCGCGGCTACCAATTACGCCACGTGCGCGTGGATTTGCAGTGCAAAGATAGGGCTTTGTGCTGCAAAAACAAAATTATAGCGGTTAAATATTTTTGTTGAGTCAAAACAAACGGGCAAGTGTAAAGTCCAAGGGCAAATGCCAATATTGGGTTACTCTGGTGGAAGGGACTGCTTATCAAATATATTTTTCGATGGGCCAGACGAATGCGCGGAGGCCGAGCTTCGGGGATTCGATGTCGAACTGGCGGAGGGCTTCGAGCAGCGTGTCGACGCGGTGATCCTCAACGATGGTGATGATGGCGGAGTTCATCGACGGCCAGGCATGAGAGCCGTAGTGCGGTTCGCCGGAAGCGCTGCCGCGTCCCTGCACTTCGGGCCACGAGGTGAATCCGCGGCAATTGGATTTTTCGAGCAGGGTCACGATTTTTTCATAGTGAGCCTGGTCGAATGTGATGAGTATAGATTTCATTGTTTCGATTTTTTCAGTTTACGGCGCTGACGGCGCACGCCAACGTAAGCGAAGAGGCAGTAGAGCGTGGGCACGAAGAGCAGTGTGAGGATGGTTGACAGCGTGAGGCCTCCGATTACGGCGGTGCCCATGGGTCGCCACATCTCGGCGCCCTGTCCGGTGCCGACGGCCATCGGCACCATTCCGAGGATGGTAGTGAGCGTTGTCATGACCACAGGACGCAGACGCGATTTGCCGCCGAGCACCACGGCCTGGCGTATCGAGAGCCCGCGTTCGCGGTTGAGGGTAATATAGTCGATGAGCACGATGCCGTTCTTGACCACGATACCGATAAGCATGATGGCGCCGATCATCGACATGACGTTGAGCGTATGGCCCGAGAGGTAGAGGATGATGAACACGCCGGAGAAGGCGAAGAGGAGGGAAGTCATGATGATGGCGGGGTAGGTGTAGCTTTCAAACTGCGCTGCCATGACGATATATACGAGCACGATGATGAGCACAGCGAGCGTGAGCAGGTCGGCAAACGAATCCTGCTGGTCCTCGTAGGAACCGGAAAGCTGTATGTTGATGCCGACCGGGATATCCATCTTGTCGATTTCGGCCTGCGACTGGCTGACCACCTGGCTCATCGGCACTCCCTGCACCACAGTCGAAACGGTGATGATGCGTTCGCGGTCCTTGCGCTCGATGGTCGGCGGAGTGAAGCGCTCCACAACCTTGCCCACGTCGCTGATGCGTATGCCCTGGCCGGCGGAGTTATAAATGAGTATGTTTTCGATGTCGGCGATAGATGTGCGGTGGTCGGGATCATACATCACCTTGATGTCATATTCCTCGCCGTCTTCGCGGAACTGTGACGACAGGCTGCCGTTGATGCGGTTGCGCAGCGCGTTGGCTGCAGTTTGCAGGTTGAGACCGTAGATAGCGAGTTTCTCACGGTCGAAGTCAACCTGATATTCCGGCTGATAGTCAGAGCGTGAAACCATGACGTCGGCGGTGCCGGGGATGTTGTGGAGGATGCGCACGAGCTGCTGGGCCACCGAGTCGGTCTCGGTGAAGTCGTAGCCGTAGATCTCGTAGTCGATTGTCGACTGGCCGCCCATCGAGCCGCCACGGTTGCCGCCTACGTTGACCTGCGATTTCTTGAATTCTGGATAGCGCTTGAGATCCTCACGCATCATTGCGGCGATCTCAGTGATCGAGCGGTCACGCTCGCCAGGGTCGAGAAGACGTATGTTCATCGACACAATGTGGGGGCCGTTGTCCTGCAGCGAAGCGAAGGTGTTGTCGCTTGATGCCTGACCGGTGGTGTAGTTGAGCACCTTGATTTCCGGATATTTCTCGCGCCATTCTTCGGCCAGCCGCCGGGTGGCTTCCTGGGCTATCTCTACGCGTGTGCCAATGGGAAGCTCAAGCTTGACGCCAAGACGCCCGTCGTCGGCCGTGGGGAAGAATTCAGTGCCTACATAGCGGAGCAGCTGGAGCGAGCCGATGAAGATCGACAGACAGACTGCAATCGTTATCCATTTGTGGGTCACCACTTTGTTGAGTAGCCATGCGTAGCCGTTGTCGAAAGCGTCAAGGCCCCGGTTGATCGGGGTGAAGAATATGCGGTAGATGCGTCCGTGACGGTTGTTTTTGCGCAGCAGCTGCGAGCAGAGCATCGGGGTGAGCGACAGGGCGCAGGTGGTGGAGATGATCATCATGATGGTGACCATCCAACCGAGCTGGCGGAAGAGCACGCCGGTCATGCCGGTGACGAGCGTCAGCGGGAAGAACACGGCGATGAGGGTGAGCGTGGAGGCGATAACGGATATGGCCACCTCGTTAGTGCCGTGTACAGCCGCTTGTTTCGGGTCGGAACCTCGCTCGATATGTGTGG
>URWH01000267.1 GCA_900551515.1 uncultured Porphyromonadaceae bacterium | reverse complement strand
GCAAGCAGGCCGGTGGCTTTTATGCGATCTCTGCTGAGCTCCGGCAGACCGTAGATGTAGCCTTCCGATTCGTCGCGGAAGTCCTGCGACAGGTCGATCACCTTTAGATTGTCGGGCCGATGGCGCGTCTTCCAGAATTCGCTGCTTGCGCCATGACCTGAGCACAGGAAAAGGCAGTCGATCGCATCGAGCGGCGCCCGGTCGGTGAACCGCATGTCGGTTTCGCCGTAGAGCCCTTCGTGGACCTGTGTCAGCGGGTTTCCGGCGTTGCTTTCGGAATTGACAAATACGATTTCGGCCTGCGGGTGGTTGATGAGCAGGCGAAGCAGCTCGCCCGCGGTGTAGCCCGCGCCGCCGATAATGCCTATTTTTATTTTGTTCATTTCTTAATGGCGCGTTCGGTAACGTTGTAGTAGATCTTCATCGGGTTGGCCATGATTGTGGTGAAGCCTTTGACGTCGTCGGCCGACCAAGCTTTATTGACTTCGCCATATTCGCCGAAGTCGGTTTTCATGAGATCGAAGGGCGAATCGACGCCTACGAGGGTGAAGCTCTGCGGACGGAGGGTGATCTCTACCGTACCGCTCACGTGCTGCTGTGTCGATTCAAGGAAGGCTTCCATGTCGCGCATCACCGGGTCGAGATACTGGGCTTCGTGGAGGAACATGCCATACCATGTGCCGATCTGATCTTTCCAGTAGAGCTGCCATTTGGTGAGCACATGCTTTTCAAGCATCTTGTGGGCGTTGATGATGAGGATCGGTGCTGCGGCCTCGAATCCCACGCGGCCTTTGATGCCGATGATGGTGTCGCCGATGTGCATGTCGCGGCCGATGCCGTAGGCGCTTCCGATCTCCTCGATCTTGCGGATTGCGGCGATGCGGTCGGAATAGGGGACACCGTCGACGGCGGTCACTTCGCCTTTCTCAAAAGTGATTTTCAGCGAACGCGGCTCGGTCTCGGTGACTTGGCTGGGATAGGCGGAGTCGGGCAGCGTCTGCTCCGATTTGAGCGTTTCCTTGCCGCCGATGCTCGTGCCCCAGAGACCTTTGTTGATGGAGTATTCCATCTTCTTGAAGTCGGCTTCGTAGCCGTGACGCTTCAGATAGTCGATCTCGTATTCGCGTGTGAGCGTCATGTCGCGTGTCGGTGTGATGATCTCTATGCCGGGTGCCATGATCTGAAATGTGAGATCGAAGCGCACCTGATCGTTGCCGGCGCCTGTGGAGCCGTGGGCCACGGCATCGGCGCCGATGCTCTTGGCATAGTCGATGATAGCCATAGCCTGGAAGATACGTTCCGACGATACGCTGATGGGGTAGGTGCCTCCGCGCAGTACGTTGCCGGCGATCATATAGCGGATGCTTTTGTTGTAATAGTCGGCGGTGACATCGAGTGCGGCATGCGATGCGGCACCGAGGCGGAGTGCGCGGCGACGGATCTCTTCTAGTTCGGCGTCGGAGAATCCGCCGGTGTTGGCAATTGCGGTGTGGACCTCATAGCCGAGGTCCTCTGAAAGATATTTTGCGCAAAATGAGGTGTCGAGGCCTCCGCTGAAGGCAAGCACCACTTTTTTCTTTTTCTGTTTCATGTGGGTCGTATGTTGTGAAGAAATTTGTGAGTGAGGAAATGTTATCGTTTGATTCTGAAAAGTTTTTTCAGTTTGTTGCCGAACGCCATTATATAAGGTGTGGCAGCGGTGTTTTCAGCCGGCTGCGCGGGGTCGAAAAGCATGCCGGTGCACAGACACATTCGGCGGTTGTTGCGCTGGAGTATGTCGAAGTTGACGCAACCCTGACATCCCTGCCAGAATTCTTCATCGTCGGTCAGCTCCGAGAAGGTGACAGGTTTATATCCCATGCGCGAATTCAATTTCATCACCGGGAGCGAAGTGGTGATACTGAAAATCTTGGCAAAAGGGAACCGTGTACGAGCCAGTTCGAATGTCTTTTGCTTGATTTGTGCCGCGAGGCCGAGATGACGGTAGGCCGGGTCGACAATGAGACCGGAAGTGGCGACGAAATCGCCGTGCCCCCAACATTCGATATAGCTGAAGCCTACAATCTTGTCACCGTCGAGGGCAACCACTGCTTTACCACCGGTGATTTTTGCCGCTATATATTCGTTTGAACGTCGGGCAATGCCTGTGCCGCGCTGCAAGGCCGATTCATATATCAGGTCGCAGATGCGGGGGGCAAAATGAGCATGCTCTTCTTTGGCAAAATCCACCACAATCTTGTTGATATCCATTGGTTTGGTTTTGGGATTTATAAATATACGCGAATAATTCACCACAAAGGTAATCATTATTTTCTGTATATTCATGCAAAACGGCAAAAAGCGATAATATAATATGCTTGTTTTATAAAATTTAAACACCGGGCTATCTATTTTTATATTTTATGACTATCGGCATCGGTTTCTGTGAGGGAATAAAGTCTGCAAGCTCTTTTTCGATTGGATACCGTAAGGCGGCAATAGGAGCGGCGGCTTCCAGCCGCCGACGGGATAATACGCGTGGCGGTGGCGTTAGAGGTGATGCAGGCGGCTTCCAGCCGCCGTTCCTAAGGGCTGAGGCCATGCGATGGCGCGCTGAGGAGGAATGGGAAGGATGTCAAGGGGCTCTTGCTGCCGGTTTACCTTTTGGGAGCGGGGGCAGCTGCCGCTTA
>URWH01000266.1 GCA_900551515.1 uncultured Porphyromonadaceae bacterium | reverse complement strand
GAACGTCTGCGCTGGCTCTACACCGCCGTCACGCGCGCCACATCCCGCCTCTTCATCACCGGCGCCTCCGAAGACCTTCTACGCTGAATCCCCCCCCTTTTCCCAGCCGTATCCACAATCGGTATCCTTGCGTCTTCCGTTAAAAACAGACCATTAACAACTGATAGAAACATTCAACCCAAAACAGTCTTATAGTTAAAGCCGACGTTGATTTAGAGTTTAATTGGCGGTCACGAATTGTCAGCTCTTGTTGCGCAGGAAAAGGGGTGTATCCTGAGGGTATAAGGTGAGAAAGTCAATTTTTGTTAAGGGTCGAACATCGGGATATGCATGGTGTTTAAACTATGCGTCATTACTACTATGGACTGTAAATGTAACGACAAAGAAAAACGTTCCTACCATTTCAATGTAACGGAAGTGGTTGATGGTAAAATCAAAGATGTCATGAGTTTCAACTTTGGCGGCCATCACGACCTCGGCGCTATGGCCGAACAGGTTGCCACCAAGGGCGATATCACCGACAAACATGCCAAAGAACTCGTTTTGGGCATCCGTCTTCTGCATCACGTACTGAAGAAATGTGCCGACGACAATGTCATCTTCTCCGATTTCTATCCCGTATTCGAAGAATTCAAAAAAGCCGTCAAAGAGCATTACAAGGACTGATTATTTAAAGTCGTCTGACAAAAAGGCCGCTCGGGGCAAACCCGAAGCGGCCTTTTGTCAATCGTTCATTTTTCCAGTGACTTCGTTGGAGACCTTTACATCTCACTCCATCGTCAGGAGCTTGTTATATCCGCGCTCATTGATTTAGTGAGTGTGGACGCCGATAGGCTATTTCACGGCGACGGAGGCTCTTGCCGTGGTTTTGTTCCCCGCATGCTTTTATAAATCCAAAAATAAACGGCCGCGGGAATTGCTTATCAGAAATAAAATCATTAACTTTGCAGTCGCTTTTTAGCATCCCGCGTGTGATGGGAAATTAAGGAGCATCCAACCAACTTAATTTTTAGTAACACAAACTTTTACACAACAATGAAAACTTATCAACTCGCAGCTGAGCCACGTACGGCTCTCGGCAAGAAAGCCACTAAAGCAATCCGCGACGAAAAGAAAATCCCCGTAGTGCTCAACACCAAAGAGCACGAAGCAGAGCATCTCATGGTGACTCAGGACGCCGTGCGTAACCTCGTATACACCCCCGACATCTTCGCTATCGAACTCGACGTCAACGGCAACAAACGCATGGCCGTGCTCAAAGACATCCAGTTCCACCCCGTTAAGGACTCCATCCTCCACATGGACCTCCTCGAAGTGACCGAAGACAAACCCGTAACCATCGAAGTGCCCGTCAAACTCGAAGGCCACGCCGAAGGTGTTAGAGCCGGTGGTAAGCTCACTCTCTCGATGAAGAAACTCAAAGTGAAAGCTCCTTACACCCACATCCCCGAACGCGTTGTCATCAACGTCGACAACCTCGCTCTCGGCAAAACTCTCCAGATCGGCGACCTCCACTTCGAAGGCCTCGAACTGATGAACGCCAAGAATGCCGTTGTCTGCGCCGTTCAGCTCACCCGTGCCGCTCGTGGTGCCGCTGCTACCGCTGAAAAATAATCATTTCACGTATGAAATATCTCATTGTGGGGCTTGGCAATATCGGCGACGAATATGCTCAAACCCGCCACAATATAGGATTTATGATATTGGATGCCTTTGCCGAGGCATCCAATATCTCTTTTTCGACACAACGTTATGGCGATGTGGCCCAGATGCGCCTGAAAAACCAGCAGCTTGTGCTGCTCAAACCGTCGACCTACATGAACCTCAGCGGCAACGCCGTGCGCTACTGGCGTGACAAGGAAGGCATCGACATCGACCACATCCTGGTGCTTGTCGACGACATCGCCCTCCCCTTCGGCGCCATCCGTATGAAGATGAAAGGCTCCGACGCCGGACACAACGGACTGAAAAACATAGCGCAGATGCTCGGCACCGACGCCTATCCGCGGCTCCGCTTCGGCATAGGCAACGATTTTCCGCGCGGTTGCCAGATCGACTATGTGCTCGGACGCTTCACGCCCGAACAGCGCCTCGCCCTGCCCGCACGCATCGATGTGGCCATCGACGCCATCCGCACCTTCTGCCTCGCCGGCGCCGCTACCGCCATGAACCAGTTCAACAACAAATAAGAATGGCTGAAGTCAGAATCGACAAATGGCTCTGGGCCGTGCGCATCTTCAAGACACGCACCATAGCCACCGACGCCTGCAAGAAGGGCCGCGTGTTTATCGGCGACACCCCCGCCAAACCCGCCCGCACAGTGAAAGTGGGCGACATTGTCCGTGTGCGCAAACCGCCGGTCACCTACTCGTTCCGCGTGCTTGCCCTCACATCCAACCGTCTGGGCGCCAAGCTCGTGCCCGACTACATGGAAAACATCACACCGCGCAGCGAACTCGACCTGCTCGAAGTGGTGAAGATAAGCGGCTTCGTCGACCGCCGTAAGGGCCTCGGCCGTCCCACCAAACGCGAAGGGCGGCAGCTCTCACAATTCACCGAGGAATCCTATCAGGATACCGATTCGATGGGCTGGGATTTCGACTTCGACGACGACTTCCTCAACGACGACTGATCAGCACCGACGGCGCATCCACTCCATCACATTGGCCGGCGCACGTCCGGCGCG
>URWH01000265.1 GCA_900551515.1 uncultured Porphyromonadaceae bacterium | reverse complement strand
CAGGCTGCCATGCTGCGCGTGAGAATGGCCGACATCGATGCCATAAGCCGTCGACGCCGCGAGCGCGCCGAGGCCTATTCACGCTACATCACCAACCCGCTGATAACCCTTCCGCCGATGCCGGAATCGGACTTTGAATGCGTATGGCACCAGTATGTGATCCGCGTTGGCGAAGGAATGCGCGACAGCCTACGGCAATACATGCTTGAGCAAGGCGTAGGCACCGACATCCACTATCCCGTGCCGCCCCACCTGCAGCCCTGCTACACCGGGCTGCCCCACGGACCGCTGCCGGTCACCGAAAAGCTGGCGGCCGAAATCGTGAGTCTGCCCATCGGTGATCCGCTCGAAACCGGCCAGATCATCGAGATATCCCGCATTATCAACAACATCTCTCCCAAACAATAAAATGGCTAAACGTAACAGCAAATCAGGAACGGGCATCGGAAAGATGCTCATATTTCTAATAATCATCGCAGCATGCGTGGGCGCCTGGCAACTCTACGCCTCATCGGCAAAAAAGAAGGCGGATGCACAGGCTGTCGGTACCGAGAATCTGACAAAAGTAATCACCCCGAAAGGCACACCCGAACAGATCGTCACCTATCCCGGCATGACCGTGTCGTTCAACTCCGCCAAGCATGTGCCCAACTGGGTGGCCTGGGAGCTTACCGCCTCAATGGCTGAGGGTAAAGTGCCAAGAGAATCAGGGTTCTACAACGACCCCGACGTTGCCGGTTGCGCCGAGACCTACGACTACAGCTATTCGGGCTACGACCGCGGCCACATGGCTCCGGCGGGCGACATGAAATGGTCGAGCGACGCCATGCACGCCACATTCTCTCTGGCCAACATTTGCCCCCAGGCTCACTCGCTCAACTCCGGCTCGTGGAAGAAACTTGAAGAGAAATGCCGCACATGGGCCAAAGCCGACAGCTCGATAATCATCGTTTGCGGTCCGGTGCTCACCGACAACATCCGCGAATATATCGGCGACACACGCGTCGCCGTCCCCAAGCGCTTCTTCAAGGTGATCCTCGCGCCGCATGCCAATCCGGTGCGTGGCATCGGCTTCATAATGCCCAACGACAAAGTGCCCGGCGGGATGCAGGCAGCCGCCGTGAGCATCGACGATGTTGAAAAAGCCACCGGACTCGACTTCTTCTCATCGCTCCCCGACGAGATTGAAAACGAAGTGGAGAAACAATGCGACTTCCACCGCTGGAGCACCATCCGGCCCAAAAACAGCAGAAAATGACAACCGAAGCACTCAACGACACCATCTGCGCCATATCCACACCGCCGGGCGTCGGCGGCATTGCCGTGGCACGAATCAGCGGCCCGCAGGCCATAGACATCGCCGACAGCATCTGGAACGGCCTCCCGCTGGCCAAGGCGGCATCGCACACCGCGCATCTCGGCATCATCACCGACGCACAGGGACGCGAGCTCGACCAGGCCGTGGCCACCGTGTTCCGCGCACCGCACTCCTTCACCGGTGACGACGTAGTCGAACTGAGTGTCCACGGCTCACGCTACGTGCAGCGCGAGCTTATCCACACACTCATCAGTCACGGAGCGCGCATGGCCACAGCCGGCGAATTCACCCGCCGAGCCTTCGCAGCCGGGCGCATGGACCTCGCCGAAGCCGAAGCCGTGGCCGACGTCATCGCCTCCGACTCGCGCGCCGCCCACCGCATAGCCATGACACAGATGCGCGGCGGAGTGTCGCAGCGCCTCGCCACATTGCGCGAACGGCTCGTCGACCTCGCCGCACTGCTCGAACTCGAGCTCGACTTCTCCGAAGAAGACGTAGAATTTGCCGACCGCACGCGCCTCATCGACCTGGCCGAACAGGTGCACAGCGAAGTTGAGCGCCTCTACAAATCGTTCCGCAGCGGCCAGGCCATCAAAGAAGGCATACCGGTGGCCATCGTCGGCGCCACCAACGCCGGCAAATCATCGCTCCTCAACGCCCTGCTCGACGACGACCGCGCCATCGTGAGCGACATCCACGGCACCACACGCGACACCATCGAAGAGACCATGGTGATCGGCGACTACCGGTTCCGCATCATCGACACCGCCGGACTGCGCGACACCGCCGACCGTATCGAACAGATAGGCATCGAACGCTCGCGACAAGCCATCGCACATGCCCGCATCGTGATCTGCGTCATCGACTCGACGGCCCCCCTGCCCGACGGCGTCCTCCACGAAGCAGCCATGCCCGCGCTGCAAAACGACGGCTACCTCATCGCCTTACTCAACAAATCCGACCTTCACGCCGACGAAGCCACCGTCAGTGCAGCGCACGCATTCGCCGGCCACAGCGACATCGCCTCCGGCCACATAGCCACCATCGCCGTTTCCGCCTCTCTCTCTCAGGGTATCGACAGCCTCCGCGACAGCCTCGTCAGAATGGCCGACTGCGAAAACGCCGCCAGCTCCGACGACATCCTCATCACCAACGCACGCCACGCCGCAGCCCTGAGCGCCGCAGCCCAGTCGTCGCAGCGCGCCATCGAAGCCCTCCGCGCCCAGATCCCAGGCGACCTCATCGCCCAGGACATCCGCGAAACCATCCACCACCTCTCCTCCATCACCGGCGACATCCTGACCCTGCGGCAGACGCTGTCCGCCGGGGATTATGCCGCCGCCGACAGCGACCTGGCGGCCCTGAAGGCCGCCG
>URWH01000264.1 GCA_900551515.1 uncultured Porphyromonadaceae bacterium | reverse complement strand
AACGAAAGCAACTATCAGGATGACTACGGTGTGCACAGCGCATGGATTGAAATATTCAACAGATCATACGGCAGCGCCGACCTTGCAGGTTGCTATCTGAAATTCAGCAGCCAGCCGGGTGATACTGCCAGCTACTTTATCCCTAAAGGTGATGTCCTGACTTTGATAAAACCCCGTCAGCATTCATTATTCTGGGCCGATGGAGAAGCAAGACGTGGTACATTCCACACGAACTTCACGCTGAATCCGGAAACACAGAACTGGATTGGTTTATATGATTCAGGACGCAATTTATTGGATCAGATAACCATACCGGCAGGTGCATTACAAGCCAACCAGTCTTATGCCCGTATAAGTGATGCGGCTGAAAAATGGGAAGTGAAAGACGGTAGCGCAGAGAAATATGTAACTCCGAGTACCAACAACAAGACTATCGACAGCAATGCTAAGATGGAAAAATTCGAAGAGCATGATAGCGACGGCATCGGTATGTCTATTTCTGCCATGAGTGTAGTATTTTGCGGATTGATCCTACTTTATATTTCCTTCAAAATTATCGGTAGAGTGTCCGTTAACCTCAGCAAACGTAACGCAATGAAGGCCAAAGGTATTACTGACAAGCAGGAAGCTAAAGAAAAGAAATTGGGCGAAGCTCCGGGAGAAATTTTTGCTGCTATTGCCATGGCCATGCATGAGATGCAAAGCGATGTACACGATGTGGAAGACACAGTTCTTACTATCACCCGTGTAAAACGCAGCTATTCACCATGGAGTTCGAAGATTTACACATTGCGTGAAACTCCTCAGAAAAAGTAATCACCTATAAATTGATAAAACAATGAAAGAATATAAATATAAAATCAACGGCAACACCTACAAAGTTGCTATCGGCGACATCGACAACAACGTTGCGCAGGTTGAGGTCAACGGCATCCCCTATAAAGTTGAACTCGATTCAGCAAAGAAACCTGTCACCGTGGTCAACGCACCGCGTCCGTCGGCAGCACCGCGCACCGAGACAGGCGCCAAAGTGATTGCAAAACCGGCAGCCACCGCAACAGGCGGCTATCAGGTGAAAGCTCCCCTCCCCGGCACCATCATTTCGATCAACGTGAAAGTTGGCGACACAGTCAAAGCCGCCGACAAAGTGGCAGTGCTCGAAGCCATGAAGATGGAAAACAGCATCAATGCCGGCCGCGACGGTGTAGTAGCCAGCATCAATGTCAACCCGGGCGACGCCGTTCCTGACGGCGGTGTAATCATCACTCTTGAATAATCACAGTCATGACAGAGTTTTTCACAGCTAACCTGGAGCAATTCTGGCATCTCACAGGTTTCTACAACGCCACCTGGCAGCATTTCGTGATGCTTGCCGTGGGTCTCTTCTTCATCTGGCTCGCTATCAAGAAGGACTTCGAGCCGATGCTTCTCGTGCCGATCGGCTTCGGTATGCTCATCGGCAACATCCCTTTCAACACCACAGCAGGTCTTGAAATCGGCATCTATGAAGAAGGCTCGGTGCTCAACATCCTCTACAACGGTGTAAGCGCCGGATGGTATCCCCCGCTCATATTCCTTGGCATCGGCGCCATGACCGACTTCTCGGCGCTCATAGCCAATCCCAAGCTCATGCTCATCGGCGCAGCCGCCCAGTTCGGCATCTTCGGCGCCTATATGGTGGCTCTGCTTCTGGGCTTCGCGCCCGACCAGGCCGGTGCCATCGCCATCATCGGCGGTGCCGACGGCCCCACGGCCATCTTCCTTTCGTCGAAGCTCGCACCCAACCTCATGGGCGCTATCGCCGTATCGGCTTACTCCTATATGGCTCTCGTGCCTGTGATCCAGCCGCCGCTTATGCGCCTGTTCACCACCAAGAAAGAGCGCCTTATCCGCATGAAACCGGCCCGCGCCGTGTCGCAGAACGAGAAGATCATCTTCCCCATCGTGGGCCTGCTGCTCACCTGCTTTGTCGTTCCGTCGGGCCTGCCGCTGCTCGGCATGCTCTTCTTCGGCAACCTGCTGCGTGAATGCGGCGTGTGCAACCGTCTGGCAAAGACCGCCAGCAACGCCCTCACCGACATCGTCACCATACTTCTGGGCATGACCGTCGGTGCCTCGACACAGGCCTCTCAGTTCCTGACAGCACAGACCATCGGCATCTTCGCCCTCGGCTTCATGGCATTCATCATCGCCTCTTCGTCGGGCGTGCTGTTCGTCAAACTGTTCAACCTCTTCCTGCCGAAATCCAAAAAGATCAACCCGCTCATCGGCAACGCCGGCGTTTCGGCCGTGCCTATGTCGGCCCGCATCTCCAACAATCTCGGCCTGGAATACGATCCTTCCAACTATCTTCTCATGCACGCCATGGGTCCGAACGTTGCCGGTGTTATCGGCTCAGCCGTAGCCGCAGGCGTCCTTCTCGGATTCCTCGCATAATGGCAGAGAAGACAGCTGCGACAGCTTCTTGCAGCCGACCGTTTCACCCGACTGCATTGACGCTGCGATAAACAACAAGCGCAGCACATTCTACAACTTAATCGAATGTGCTGCGCTTTTTTACCAAACCGCGATCATCCACAACGACAAACGATTCGATATGTAACAGGGTATATAAAGCGCTTTTATGGTTATAGGGATGTATTTTAACCTTACAAACCGCACACGTAACTATTCAGCGAATCGGCAATAGAGG
>URWH01000263.1 GCA_900551515.1 uncultured Porphyromonadaceae bacterium | reverse complement strand
GATTTTTGTAAATTCGCACTTGCTTGTTTAATCTGCGCTTTGCATTTTTTATGACAAAACAGCCGCCATAAAGCATTTTTTTTGTAACTTTGCATGCTAATAACGTCATCCGACCATTAATACTCAACCACATTCAGATGCGTAAACTTTCAATAGTCATCCTTGCCGCCTTTATGCTCACCGCCTGTGGCGAATATCAGAAGGCGCAAAAAAGCACCGACTACGATTATAAGCTCGACTTTGCAAAACGCGCTTTCGAGAACAAGAAATATGTGCAGGCCGCCACTATCCTCACCGACATAGTCACCGTTTTCAAAGGCTCGGAGAAGGCCGAGGACGCTCTCTACCTTCTGGCTCTCAGCCATTATGAAAACAAAGACTACACCAACTCGGGCGCCTATTTCAAGACCTACTACACCCGCTATCCCAAAGGGAAATACACCGAGCTCGCACGATTCTACTGCGGCTACGGCTATTATCTCGACTCACCGGAAACGCAACTCGACCAGAGCGGCACGATAAAAGCCATCGAAGAGCTTCAGGCATTCCTCGACTACTACCCCAAAAGCGACAAGATAAGCATCGCACAGAACGCCATCTTCGAGCTTCAGGACAAGCTCACGCTCAAAGAGCTGCAGAACGCCCAGCTCTACTACAACCTCGGCAACTACATGGGCAACAACTATGAGTCGGCCGTCATCGTAGCCAAAAACGCCATCAAGAACTACCCTTACTCACGCTATAAGGAAGACCTGGAGATGCTCGTGCTCAAAGCCCGCTATCAGGAAGCCTCGCAAAGTGTGGAAGAGAAAAAGACCGACCGTTTCCGCACGGTCATCGACGAATATTATTCGTTTATCAACAACTACCCCGACAGCCCCAACCGCAAGGAAGCCGACAACATCTTTAAAATCGCACAGAAACACGTTGAAGAATAAAGCTTCACTGCCAACTACGACAAAATAATCAAAATCACATATATTTCTAAAAAGTATGGATTACAAGAAAACCAACGCACCGCTCAACACCGTCACCCGCGACATGATTGAACTCTCGGAGGACACCGGCAACGTTTACGAAACAGTGTGCGTCATCGCCAAACGCGCCAACCAGATTGCCGGCGAGATGAAACACGACCTCGAGAAAAAGCTTCAGGAATTCGCCTCGCTCAACGATAACCTTGAGGAAATCTCCGAAAACCGCGAACAGATTGAAATCTCGCGTTACTACGAAAAACTCCCCAAGCCCACCCTCATCGCCACACAGGAATATATCGAGCACAAGATTCACTACCGCAATCCGTCGAAAGAGAAACTCAATCTCGACTGATAGGCCGCGAACAAGTAAAATGCCTTCGATAGCGACTCAAAAAGCATCAAAAAACCATCAGAGAGCATCTAATCTGCATTAATAATGCATCAAAAATGCTGCATGATCAAAAATTATCGCTGTTGTTTGCCATTTATTAAATAGAAATTACTAATTTTGTACCCCGATTGCCACAGGCAATCACAAATATCTTTTTATTAACAATTAAATTTTCCAAGAATGCATTTGAATTCTGACGAAAAAGTAGAAATCTTTGAGAAGTACGGTAAGGGCAAGACTGACACTGGCTCACCTGAAGCACAGATAGCATTATTCTCAGTCCGTATTGCTCATTTGACTGAGCACCTCAAGTCAAATCACAAAGATTATACCACTGCGCGCGCTCTTAAAGCGTTGGTAGGTAAGCGTCGTCGCCTGCTGGATTATCTGATCCGCAAGGACATCAACCGCTACCGTGCCATCATCGCTCAGAAAGAGCTTGGTATCCGCAAGTAAGGCAGCTGCGGCAAGTGCAGCCGCCTTCCGAGCTTAAAGACTACAACATAGGGCTGCATCGCAATGCGATGCGGCCCTATTGCTTTTTTTAGGGCGAAGAGTATGCCTTTGAGTTAAGGTTTAGGGATTTAAGGTCTTGACCGGAATGTATTTGCTGTGGCCGTGTAGGACGGCGGGCACATTATTATATTATAGAATTAGTCATCAGATATTGTTTTTATGATACTTATTGCACCGGACAAATTCAAGGGTACTATGAGCGCTGAGACAGCGGCGCATTGCATCGCCTCGACATTGTCGTTATATGGTTATGAATCCATAAAATTCCCCATGGCAGACGGGGGCGAGGGTACTGCGATGATACTTGCGCATATATACGGTCTACAGCCCGAATCGTGTGTCCCGAAATGTTATGTCAAGTCGGACGGCACAGTCGGCGTTATGGAGGCTGGCGTCCTTACTTATGGCAATACTAGGTCGCGCGATATTGTTATGGATAAGGATTCGGCGGAACTTGGCGAGGCATTGCGGCTAGTTATGGGCAAGTACCCGCAGATGCATACACTATATCTCGGCATCGGGGGTACCGGAACGTGCGATGGTGGCGCTGGAATGTTGCGTGTGCTCAGCCAATACGGGCTAGAAACACGTGCAAGTCAGTGCCTTGTCGGACTATGCGATGTGCGGGTGCCTTTGGTTGCACCGATAGGCGAGCCTTCGGCGCTGATGTTTGCGCCGCAGAAGGGTGCTCTGCCGGAGGATTTGCCGCTGCTGGCCGAACGATTGCGTAAATGGCAGGAACACCGGCCGGGGCGCAGCTCGGTATATGACGGCGCTGGCGGAGGTCTTGGCTTTGCTTTGGCTTCGGTGCTTGG
>URWH01000262.1 GCA_900551515.1 uncultured Porphyromonadaceae bacterium | reverse complement strand
GGAAGCCACGCTGCGGGGTAAACAAAAGGGGTGGGGCGGGGCGTTGTAGTAGATGGACCCAACAATTGCGATATGAACCTTCATGAATCTTTGAAATCGATATTCGGCAGCGATCGGCTGCTCGACGGCGAGCTGTGGCGTGAGATCTATGCCCGCGACGCTTCGTATTACAACATAAAACCTCAGGCCATCGTGCGCCCGCGCACCGTGGGCGAGATTCAGCAGCTGCTTGCCGTGGCGCAGCGTTTTGGTGCCGGTGTGACTTTCCGCACCGGCGGTACATCGCTCTCGGGCCAGACCGTGGGCCCCGGCATCATCTGCGAGCTGCGCACATCGTGGGACCGCTATGAGGTGCGCTCCGGCGGCCGCTGCGTGTGGTTCGAACCGGGCATCACCGCCGATCAGCTCAACGCTTTCCTGCGCCCGCACCACACGCACATAGGCCCCGACCCGGCCAGCTCGTCGGCCGCGATGATGGGCGGCATCCTCTCCAACAACTCCAGCGGCATGGAGGCCGGCGTGGAGCATAACTCCTACCACACGCTCCGGTCTATAAAGTTCATGCTGGCCAACGGCCACATCTACGACAGCGGCGTGGCGGCCGACCGCAAGCGATTCGAGGCCGACGAGCCGGATCTGTGCCGCGGCCTGATGGAGATAAGGCGGCGTATCCTCAGCGATGACGCGATGCGCGAGAAGATCGTCAGGAAATACCGCATCAAGAATGTCACGGGCTATGCCATGAACTCGTTTGTCGATTTCGACACCCCGATGGATATCTTCGCCCACGTGCTCATAGGCAGCGAGGGCACTCTCGCCTATATCATCTCGGGCGAACTCGCTACGCTCCCGCTCTACGACGTGTACAGCAGCGCGCTGCTCTATTTCCCCGACGTGACTTCGGCTGCCGCCGCGGCCGCTCCGCTGGGCGAGAAAGGGGCGCTGGCCGTGGAGATGATGGACTATGCGTCGCTCGTCAGCTATATGGGCAAACGCCCCGACCTGCCGGCCGGAACCACGGCGATGCTCGTGGATTTCGGCGCCTCCACGCCCGACGAGATGGCTCAGCGGGTGGCGGAACTCACGCCCCAGTTCAAGGCGCTGCCGTCGCTGAGCCGCATGGAGCCGTTCACCACCACCGTGGCCGAGCGGGCGGCTCTGTGGAAGATGCGCGACGGCATATTCCCCTGCGTGGCGGGCGCACGTGTGCCGGGTGCCACCGTCATTCTGGAGGATATAGCCGCGCCGTTGGGCGACCTCGACCGTCTGGTCGACGGCGTGCAGTCGCTCTTCGCA
This sequence comes from uncultured Porphyromonadaceae bacterium, assembly GCA_900551515.1. The sequence continues at coordinate 1,404 of URWH01000262.1, read as the reverse complement.
AAGTATGGCTATGACGGCGCTATCTTCGGGCATGCCCGCGCCGGAAACATCCACCCGATGCTCACCTCCACGATGAGCGACGAGCGCGACACGACGCGTTTCCGCAACTTTATGGACGATATGGTGTCGCATGTGCTGTCGCTCGACGGGTCGCTGAAGGGCGAACACGGCACAGGCCGCGCCATAGCTCCGTTTGTGGCCCGCGAATGGGGCGACGAGATCTATTGCCTGATGAAGCGGCTCAAACAGCTTGCCGATCCCGGCAACGTGCTCAACCCGGGCGTGATCATCAATCCCGATCGGGAGTGCTTCATGGGGCCGATGAAGGAGATGACGCTCTTTGGCGCCGGCCTCGGCTACGACCATGCCGACAAGTGCATGGAGTGCGGCTATTGCGAGCATGTGTGCCCGTCGCGCGACGTGACGCTTACGCCCCGTCAGCGCCTGCAGGCGTTGCGCGTGATAGCGCAGACCGACAGCGAGGAGCTGCGCCGGCAGTATCGGTATATAGGCGAGCAGACCTGCTGCGCCGACGGTTCGTGTGAGCGCCCCTGTCCGATGCATATCTCCACCGCCGAGGTGACCGACCGCCTCCGCGACCGCGACAATCCGAAGTATATGGATAAGATGCTCGGTGCCAGCGCTTCGCATTACGGCGCCGTGGAGAGCGCCATCCGCGGCGTGCTGCGCACGGCCGTGGTCACCGGCAAGATCGTGTCGCCCTATCCGCTGATATGGGCCACCGATCTGATGCACCGCATGTGCAGTCAGGTGCCTCATTGGTCGAAATATTTCCCGTACCCCGCCAAGATCCACTGGCAGGAGGCGGAGCAGCCCGACTATCTGTATTTCCCGGCCTGCGTCACGCGCATTTTCGGCGGCTCGACGCTCGGCAAGGACGATATGATCACGGTGGTGATGCGCGTCGGCGCGCGTGCCGGCCTGCGCATGTCGCTGCCAAAGGAGATGCACGGCCTCTGCTGCTCGCAGATATGGCAGCACAAGGGCGACCCCGAGGGGCAGGCGACGATAGCCAACCGGACGGTGGAAGCGTTCTGGCGCTTGAGCGGCGGCGGTGCTACGCCTATCGTGTGCGACACCACCTCGTGCACCCACACGCTGATGCGGCTGTCGGAGAAACTGCTGTCGGAGGAAAACGTGCAGCGCTACCGGTCGCTGAAGATCGTCGACATCACGCAATGGCTTTTGGAAGCAGTGATGCCGCGTCTTACCGTGGACCGTCAGAAAGGGCGTGTACTGCTCCATCCCACATGTGCCGTGCGGCTGCTCGGCCTGCAGGATGCCATGGAGCGTGTGGCCCGGCAATGCGCCCGCGAGGTCGACGTGCCGGTCAACAGTCAGTGCTGCGGAGCGGCCGGCGACCGTGGCTTCATCTACCCCGAA
>URWH01000261.1 GCA_900551515.1 uncultured Porphyromonadaceae bacterium | reverse complement strand
CCTGATATAACAAATCAGTCGTATTCTTGGTATACCAATCCAGCGACAATTGAATTCTATTATTGAAGAATCCTAAATCGGATGTCACGGTACTGCTGATTACTTTCTTCCTGACCGTCATCTTCGACCTGACTATTGCCATTGAAGTAGGTCTGGTGATTGCCTGCGTGCTGTTTATGCGCCGCGTCATGGAGACTACCGAAATATCCGTCATCAAAGATGAAATAGACCCGAATGCAGAATCGGACATTGCAAGCAATGACGAGCACCTGATAATCCCCGAGGATGTGGAAGTATATGAAATAAACGGTCCTTACTTCTTCGGCATCGCCACCAAGTTCGACGATCTCATGCGCTCCACCATGGGCCGCAAGCCTCTCGTGCGAATAATCCGCATGCGCAAAGTGCCGTTTATCGACGCCACCGGCCTTCACAACCTCGAGTCGCTTATCCGTTCGTCGCAGGCCGAGGGCATCCGCATAGTGCTGTCGGGTGTGAATGAAAACGTTCACCGCACCCTCGACAACGCCTCCATCAAGGATCTCGTCGGAAGCGAAAACATCTGCAGCCACATCTCCAAAGCTGTCAGGATGGCCAACAAAATCGTGCAGGAAATTGGCAATAAATGATTTTTGAATTATATTTGCATAACGGCTTGCAGCGGCACGCATCATTGCCGTCAGTCAATGCCGTTTTGCTATCACTATGATTCAACGCACAAGGCTTTTCGACATTCTTCTTTGGGCAATGGCAGCCACTGCCTTCGTTTCGTGCAGCGAAACCGACAGCGGCTCCGTCAGCATGCTGCCTGTGCGCCTTGAGGGTTCCGACAGCTGGAGCCTCGTCGACAGCCGTGGCGACATCATTGCCGAAAACCGGTGGGCAACGCGCCCCACTATGGCCGTCAACGGTTTCTTCACCGCCGCCGAGGCAGGCGGCATCACCGTCTATGCCGTCACGGCCGATGAGATCAAGCCTGTGGCCGACTCACTCGTCGCCGCCGGCACGATGACCGAGGGCCGTATGCCCGTATGCCGCCCCGGACGACGCATTGAGCTTATCGACACCGACGGACACAGCGTAGCCACCCTTATGCCGGCCGACAGTGCCGAGATCGATGCCGTGGCCCCGTATTTCTCATCCGGACGCATGATTTTCCGTACACGCCCTAAGGATGGCGGCCACCGCTACGGCGCCATCGACACCGACGGCAACGTAGCCGTGGCCCCGCGTTTCGGCCGCCTCTTCCCATTTCACAACGGCATAGCCCTCGCTGCCGAAGCTGGCCCGGAGCCCCGCTATATGCTCGTCGACACCGACGGGCGCACGCTCTTTACATTCCCCGACAGCATGCAGCCACTGACCGACGGCGTCAGCAACGAGATCATGCCCGTGAGCATCAAAGGCGGCCGCACGGCATTTATCAACACCCGAGGCACCCTCCGCAAGATGCCCGAATCGGTCAGAAAGATTGTCGACTTCACCGACCGGCTCTTTGTCTACACCGACGCCGACGGCCGCGCCGGCCTTATGACCACCGAGAGCCGCACCATACTCAGTCCGCGCTACCACGAAATCGCCATACTCGACAACGACCATTTCCTCACCACTGACTCCGCAGGAATCTGCCGGCTCGTCGACCGCTCTGCCCACGTCATCCTGGAATTCCCCGATGCCGAAAGCGTCACATCGCTCCGCAACCTGTTTCCGTTCACATCCGATTTCAAAATCATCGGACACACGTCGGACAACACATATATTATATATGACGACAACGGCAATCCGGTCGGCGACGCCGATATCACCGATCTGTCCACCGCCATCGTCATCAACCCCGTGGCGACCGACTGCGGCGACATGATCCGCTCCGATTATTTCGACATCGACAGGGCTGCCGAAGCACTCACCTCATCACTAAGCGCCAACGGCTTCGGCCCCGCTCTCCTCGGCCAGCCGATCTCCGGCCTCCTCACCGGCGAGCCCCGCGAGCATGCGTCGACAACGTCTGCCAACATCGCAAGATCACGGACCGACAATTTCACACTTCGTGCCACCGCCTCAAGCTCCATCCCGGCCGCCCATGAAGAGGCCGTCTACTCCGAATCGGAGATATTCAACATCCCCATACGTCTTTTTGACCGATATGAATACCGCTTCAACCCCGAAGCCGTCATCACACGCATCATTGTGAAGCTCACCACCCCCAACCCTACATTCGCCCTCACACGCCGCGCTATTGAAAAACGTATCACCGATGCCGGATTCTCCATTGCCGAGCAAACCGATGCTTACACCATGTTCCGGTCGGCGCACGCGCTGCTCTTCCTCCTTCCCGAAGCCGGCTCGCTCGGCTCGAGAATGGAGATCCTTCCTACCGATGCGTCCGCCGAAACGATGAATGTCCTACGCCGCGAAGCTGAAATAAATTTCAACGCCATATAATATATAAAGCGTAAGCCTCTACGCCTCCGCTGTCGACCGACACACGATTCTCTTTTTGTTCGATAAAACATCAAAAAAAGTTTTCAGTTTGATTAATGAAAAATTTCCAATATTCGACTAAACGGCCAACATCTCGCCGATATGCTTTACAACACATACAGTTGAATACAAATTTTCACATTTTTTATCACAAAAATTTATTCTCGCGAAAAAAATCATAATTTTTCTTTGGTGGACAAAAAAAAGGTGTTACCTTTGTAGCG
>URWH01000260.1 GCA_900551515.1 uncultured Porphyromonadaceae bacterium | reverse complement strand
GACGCGCACATATTCCGTCTGGCCGCCGTCGATGCGGCATCCGAGCGCCCAGCCGCCGTCGGGGTTCGTGCAGTTGTTGACGTAGTCACGGCGGCAATAGAAACACTCGCCGCAGAACGTCTCGACATTGACCGTCACGCGGTCGCCCGGCTTGACGGCCGTGACAGCGTCGCCGACCTCCTCGACAACGCCCACCATCTCGTGTCCGACGGTGATTCCCGGCACGGCGCGGGGCACCGACCCATGCTTGATGTGCAGATCCGAGGAGCAGATGCTGCCGAGCGTCACGCGCACGATGGCGTCCGTCGGCTCAACGATCCGCGGCTTCGGCTTCTCAATCAGTCGAAACGCGCCCTGGCTGATATATGTAAATGCTTTCATCGGCTAATGTGTTGGTTAAGTATAACGGCGTGTTATAATAATGGACAAAGATAGCTAACTTTGCCAACATGAAGCAACGGCGGATAGTAAAAAAACGCCCCGGAGTCCACGAAGCGGCAAACTTCAAAGGCCTCAAATCCGTCGCGATCATCCCATAACCCGCACTTCGCCTGCCTTCACCCCGCCCCCGCCACGCATCCACACTTTGCAGCCCCTTGTTACGTGCCCGCCGGCCGCAGCCGCCGCTGTGGCGCCGCGCAGGAATCAAAAAAAAGGAGGATCACCAGTAGACATCGGCGAGGTGATGGGTGTGGCGCTGGGCTGCATCCATCTCTCGCTTGATGATTTTCTACGACTGACTCCTGAAGAGTTTGACGATATATACAAGGCTTATTCCGATGACCGCGAAGCCGTCTATCGCAGCGGATGGGAGCAGACCCGAATCCTTGCCGCAATAGTCATAGCTCCTCACGTCAAACGTCCGCCATCTCCTCAGAAACTTATTCCGTTGCCTTGGGATAAAACAAAACGCCGGACAATGTCTGACGCAGACACGATAACCCGAGAAGAGGCCAAAGCCCGGTTTGAGTGTTTGGCAAAGCGCTAACTGCCGTAGCCATCACCATGGCGGCCCCACACCATCCCAAACGCCTTTTGAAATGGATTTAAAAAGAAGCACGACGGCAATAACACAAAAGATAACGAATACTATCAACGCGAGTTCGGGATAAGAGATAACCCCAAAAAGTTGAATCGGCAACTTTTTCAAGTTGCCGATTCTTTTGGTAATATCACTGATATTTAGCAATTTAGAGGTGACAAACTTTAAAAACATATCATGATTACCGAAAGTAAAGTTACTGAAATTTTCTGTATAGCTGACTATTTTTGCAAAGAATTTGAAGTCGAGATGGCGAAAAACGCCCTTCCGGCCTCTGCAGATGCCCCAAAACGTCGCAGGAAGCGCATGATGTCGGATGCGGAGGTCATCACGATACTGATCTGTTTCCACTTCAACACATTCCGCAACTTCAAGCATTACTATCTGTCATGCGTATGTGGACAGTGGAAGCATCTGTTCCCCCGGCGATTCTCGTATAACCGTTTTGTCGAGGTCATGCCCCGTTGCTTCGTGGCACTGACGATGTTCCTCAAGCTGGCCTGTTTCGGAGAGTGTACCGGAATCAGTTTTGTTGACAGCACATGTATTCCTATCATCCACAACAAGAGGCAATTCAATATGAAGGTGTTCAAAGGTATCGCCGAAAAAGGCAAGAGCACGATGGGTGGAAAAGTCGGTGCAGATTGACCCCTGTCGGCGGGAAAATGTGACCCTTTTCGTCGAAATTAGATTGACCCTCGGCGACGAAATAAAAATGACCCCTGCCGGAATACTCCGTATGGGCATGAAAACGAAGCGAGCAACGGTGTGAATGTCGGTCGGCGTTGAAATGCTTTGGTTTTCAGTTGGTTTTGAGGTGTTGGAGGTGGCCGGGCGCGAAAAACGAAACGTGCAAAAAGTTGAATTTGCTTTAATCCAGGTTGAATTTTGGGGTCCGTCCGTTTAATCGGTGTTTAATCGGTGTTTAACGGAGCTTTAATCGGGCTTTAATCGGCTTTAATATCGAGTGGCTGCATGGCTGGTTTTCGCCGGCTGTGTGGCCGCTTTCGTTGTGCGCCGGTAGAATGAGCCGGAGCGGGGCAGAGGGCGCGAAGTTCAAGCGTTTACGGCGTTTGTGGGGCATTGTGCCGGTTGGTCGGCAGGGTAGGGGAGCGGCGAGAGCTTCGCCGATGCGGGGGTCGTTGTGGCCGTGTGTAGGCACGGCGCGTGTAACGACATGGAGTCGTACGGCAAGCGCACCGCGCCGTGCGCCCATATTCTGCTGCTTCCAGTCAATCTGTTCAAACTCAATAAAGACGGCAGCCACGGCGTCGGCAATAGCCTTGAAAATCTGTTTTCTCATTTTCTGATGAAATCCGTTAATGATAAATTGAACTTGCGGAGGTTGTCGTCGATAACTTCGCGGATGATGCGCTGCGTGTCGGGACCGTCGCCGATGAACTGACGCTGCGGCATTTTAATGACCTTGCCGGTTTTCATAAGAGCCATGCGCTTCCACGCTTCGTCTTTGGTTTCTTTGTATTTGTACCAGAAGAAGCGCTTCATTTTAGCCGTTACGGTGATATTTCCACCCTCATTATGGAGGGAGGTGTAAGGCTCCGGGGATGAGAAGCGCACCCCGTTGCCGGAGACCTGCCCCTGTGCGGATCGGCGCATGGCCCCGGATACCATGAGCAGTGAGCCTCGGGGATAGTTATGCGCGCGAGGCTTCCACTTGTCGGAGAAAAAGGCTTTACGCTCAAAGTTTCGGTCGAAC
>URWH01000259.1 GCA_900551515.1 uncultured Porphyromonadaceae bacterium | reverse complement strand
CTACACCTTCACGCACTATCCCGACGGCGCCACACGTCCCTTCATGGGCAAACCGGTCGAAGAAGCCATGACTCCCGACGGCCGGTGGCTCATCGTGCCGTACTACCGACGCACTTTCGACATCAACGCCCAGGATCCGTCGGCCCTCGCCGTCATCGACACCCGCACCGACAGCATCGTGGTGATGGCCGAGACCGGGCCGCTCCCGAAGATGGTGCGCACGTCGTCCGACGGTCGCCTCCTCGCCATAACCCACTGGGGCGACAACACGGTCGGATTCATGGACATTTCCGACCCCGACCCGCACCGATGGCACCACCTGCCGCCTATCACCATAGGCACGAAACTCAATCTCAACTACTCGCTCACCTCGCCGGTCAACCGCGACAGCAACAGCGGCTATCTGCTCCGCGGCACCCTCTTCCTGCCCGGCGACTCGCTTCTGCTCATCAGCGGAATGGCCGGCCCGGTGGCCGTGATCGACGTCAAGAGCCATCAGTGGATTGGCATGATACCACAGCTTCAGAGCGTGCGCCACATAGTCAGGAGCGGCGACATGCTCTATATGAGCCGCAACACGGCCGGCGAGGCTCTCTCCGTGCCGCTCGACTCGGTTGTCAGCGCCATACGCAGTCAGCGCCACGGCACCCGCAGCTTCAGCATCGGCGGCATACGGCGCGCCAAGATCGGCTCCGGCGCACGCACCCTGCAGCCCTCGCCCTCGGGCAAGTATCTCTTCGTGGCATGCAACAGCGCCTCGGCTCTCTATATCGTGCGCACTTCCGACATGAAGGTGATAGCCGCCATACCCGTCGACTCCTATCCCGTGGGCCTCGACGTGTCGGCCGACGGCACCCTGATTGCCGTGACGTCGCAGGGACGCGACCACCGCGGCGGCAATGCGGTCAACTTTTTCCGCGTCGACTATGCCGACCCCGAGCCATGCCTGCTGCCGCTGAAAGCCGACAGCACCGCCGCCGACTCACTCCTCTCGGCCGCCCCGCAGCCTGCCGCAGCAGCGGCTGAAAACCGCATGGCCGTGTGGCCCCTGATAGCGGCCGCCCTGCTGCTGATGGCGGCTGCCGCAGCCTGCGCGCTCGTCATACGCCGGCGCCCCAAGCGCTACTCAGGTCGGAAAGATGACGGAAAAGGCGCATGAAATAATGGATTATGGCGAAAATTGTGTAAATTCGCAGCATAATGCGCACTTTGCGCATCGTATTTATCACATCGACAAACCATCTATCATGTCAGAACGCAAACTCAAAATAGGTATCACTCACGGCGACGTCAACGGCATCGGCTATGAGGTGATCATCAAAGCCCTCGAGGATCCGCGGATGCTCGAGCTCTGCACCCCCGTCATCTACGGTTCGGCCAAAATAGCCTCACACTATGCCAAAATCGGCGGCCTCACGCCCCTGCAGCTCACCCAGATCTCCGACCCCTCGCAGGCCCGCGACGAGCACTGCAACATCATCAACGTGGTCGACGAATCGGTGAAGGTCGAGCCCGGCATTGCCAGCGCCGAAGCAGGCAAAGCGGCCTTCGCCGCACTCGAGCGCGCCGTCACCGACCTCCGGGCAGGCGCCATCGACGCTCTCGTCACGGCACCCATCAACAAACACAACATCCACAGCGACGAATTTTCGTTTCCCGGCCACACCGAATATCTCGAATCATCGCTCGGCGACGGCGAGGATCACGCCCTGATGATCCTGTGCAACGACACCGTGCGCGTGGCCCTCGTCACCATCCACGAGCCTATCTCGAAGGTGGCCGAAATGGTGACGCGCGAAAACGTGCTCGCCAAGATCGAAGCCTTCGCCGACTCACTCACCGCCGACTTCGGCATCGGCCACCCGCGCATCGCCGTGCTCGCCCTCAACCCCCATTCCGGCGAGGACGGCCTCATCGGCGAGGAAGAGCAGAACGAGATAGCCCCCGCCGTCGAAGAAGCCCGTCAGAAAAAAATCAACTGCTTCGGCCCCTACGCCGCCGACGGCTTCTGGGGCAGCGGCATGTTCAAGCGTTTCGACGGCATCCTGGCCATGTATCACGACCAGGGGCTGGCACCGTTCAAGGCATTGGCTATGGACGAGGGCGTGAACTATACTGCCGGCTTGCCGGTGATACGCACTTCGCCTGCTCATGGCACGGCCTACGATATTGCCGGGAAAGGAATCGCCTCTGAAGATTCATTCCGGCAGGCTATCTATGTGGCAATAGATGTGTTCCGTAACCGCCAGCGTGAGAAAGAGGCACATGCAAATCCGCTGCGCAAGCAATATTACGAGAAACGTGACGATAGCGACAAACTGAAACTCGATAGTGTAGAAGAAGATTTGTAGAATGACAAAAGCGGAAATACAACAAGTAAAATTACGTTTCGGCATTATCGGCAACAATGAAGCGCTGATGCGTGCCATTGATATCGCTATCCAGGTAGCGCCCACCGACTTGTCTGTACTGATTACCGGAGAGAGTGGTGTGGGAAAGGAGAGCTTTCCGCAGATAATACACCAGTACAGCCGGCGCAAGCATGGACAGTACATTGCCGTGAACTGTGGAGCCATTCCCGAAGGGACGATTGACTCGGAACTGTTCGGTCATGAGAAGGGCGCATTTACCGGGGCTATCGGCGAACGGAAGGGGTATTTCGGTGAGGCCAACGGCGGAACAATCTTCCTTGATGAAGTCGGCGAATTGCCTTTGCCTACCCAGGCACGCTTGTTGCGTGTGCTCGAGAGCGGTGAATTCATCAAAGTAGGTTCTTCTAAGGTGGAAAAGACCG
>URWH01000258.1 GCA_900551515.1 uncultured Porphyromonadaceae bacterium | reverse complement strand
CCGGATCGTGGTGGTTCACCATGACCATATCCTGGTTGATGCGGATAGTTCCGTTATCCACCTTACCGATACCGATACGGCCTACATATTCGTTATAGTCAATAGAGGAAATAAGCATCTGGAACGGGCCGTCCTCCTCAACCTTCGGAGGTTCGATATAATCAAGTATTGTATCAAACAGCGGAATAAGGTCTTTTCCTTCTTCATACTGGCTGAGCGATGCAGTACCTGCACGGCCTGAACAGAAAAGGATAGGGCTTTCAAGCTGTTCCTCATTTGCATCAAGGTCAAGCAGAAGCTCAAGAACTTCATCGCCTATCTCGTCATGGGCATTCCCTCGGGCATGCTCCTCAAGAAATATGGCTATAAGACAACAGCCCTCATAGCTCTCGTGGTCGGTATCGTCGGCATCTTCGTGCAGTGGATGAGCGGCTGGGAAAGCATGCAGGGTTCGGCGTTTGCCGTCTACCTGATCGGTGCGTTCATCGCCGGCTTCTGTATGTGCATGCTCAACACTGTCGTAAACCCGATGCTCAACATCCTCGGCGGCGGCGGCAAGACCGGCAACCAGCTCATTCAGATTGGCGGCGTGTTCAACAGCGCTGCTGCCGTGGCCGTCTACATCATCATGGGCGCCCTTATCGGCGAAGCTGCCAAGGCTCACGTTTCCGACGCCACCCCGGCTCTCTTCATCGCCGGCGGCATCTTCATCGTTGCTTTCATCGTGATCCTCTTCACCAAGATCGACGAACCCGCACGCCCGAAAGCTTCGGCCAAGAAAGTCAAGGACAAATACAGCGCCTTCTCGTTCCGCCACTTCCGTCTCGGCATCCTCGCCATCTTCCTCTACATGGGTCTTGAAGTGGGCACCCCGACTTATATGATGCAGTATCTCTCGTCCGACACTCCCGAGATGGCCGAGCAGAAAGCCGCCATTCTGGCTAAATATGAGTCGAATCAGGTGACGATCGAGCAGGCCGCCACCGAACTTGTGGCATTAGCCAATGCCGACGCAATGAAGAAAGATCCTTCGGCTAAGGCTCCTACGGAAGCGGAAAATGACAAGGCAGTCAAGGATATGGCCCAGAAGATCACCGACGGGGAACTCACCGTAAGCAAGGTTGAAAACTCCGCCAAAGGTATGGGCATGCTCGGCGGCACCGTCGGCCTTATCGTGGCCGTCTACTGGCTCATGATGCTCGTAGGCCGTTTCGTCGGCGGTTCGATCGGCGGCAAGGTTTCCTCACGCGCCATGATCATCGTGGCTTCGTCAGTGGCCATCCTTCTCACCGCCTTCGGCATGTTCGCTCCCGAGACATGGACGGTAACCGTTCCCGGCATCGACTGGGCGAAACTCGAAATGATCTGGGCTTCAGTGCCTGTGGGCATCTTCGCCTTCATCCTCATCGGCCTCTGCACCTCCGTCATGTGGGGCGGCATCTTCAACATGGCTGTTGAAGGCCTCGGCAAATACACCGCCATCGCTTCCGGCGCATTCATGACAATGGTGTTCGGCTGTGCCATCATGGTGGCTCTCCAGGGCTGGCTCGCCGACATCACCGGTTCTTACCTGCTCAGCTACTGGGTAGTGATGGGTTGCGCCGCTTACATACTCTACTACGCTCTCATCGGTTCGAAGAATGTCAATACCGACATCCCCGTCGAAGAAGAGGAAGCCAAAGAAGAGATCATCGACGCTCTCTGATCCCGTCAGATCAATCCAACATATCGCGCTGCCGGAGCCTTACGCCCCGGCAGCGTTCGTTTATAGCCTGCCCCGCCAAGTAATAAGGAGCGGAGGCATCCTGCCTCCGTGTGTTAGTATCTGAATGTCAGGGATGTGGGCGCTGCCGGTAGGGATGTACGGAGGCGGGACGCCTCCGCTCCTAAGGCTTCGCGCTGTGGCGGGTCGGTTTTTCCGAAAGGGCGTGGCTGCCGGCTGCCGGCTATATATTTTGGAATTGGATTTGCCGGATTGGTTGGTTTTGACTACTTTTGCCGTTGGAAACAAAACATCTCACCAACACCCGCTCACAATGGACAAGAAAATTATGGATTCGGCGGCCGACAACATCCGCGTGCTCGCTGCCTCGATGGTTGAAAAAGCTAAATCAGGCCACCCCGGCGGAGCTATGGGTGGCGCCGATTTCATCAATGTGCTGTATTCGCAGTTTCTCGTCACCGATCCCGACGATCCGATGTGGCCTGCCCGCGACCGTTTTTTTCTTGATCCCGGCCACATGTCGCCGATGCTCTACAGTGTGCTCGCCCTCTGCGGCTACTACACCATCGACGAGCTTCAGCAGTTCCGCCAGTGGGGCAGTGTGACCCCCGGCCATCCCGAGCTCGACCCGCGCCGCGGTATCGAGAACGCCTCCGGTCCCTTAGGCCAGGGACACACGATGGCCGTGGGCTGCGCCATTGCCGAGCGCTTCCTTGTTGCGCGCTTCGGCGAGACATGGGCTCACAAGACCTACGCTTTCATCTCCGACGGCGGCATCCAGGAAGAGATCTCGCAGGGTGCCGGCCGTGTGGCAGGCTTCCTCGGCCTGTCGAACCTCATAATGTTCTACGACAGCAACCGCGTGCAGCTCTCCACCGACGTCGACGCCGTCGACACCGAGGACTATGCCGCCAAATACCGTGCCTGGCACTGGAATGTGCTTGAAGTCGACGGCACCGATCCCGAAGCGATGGCCGAAGCAATCACTGCCGCTCAGGCCGAGACCAAGCGTCCCACGCTCATCATCGGCCACACCATAATGGGCCGCGGCTGCGTCACCGCCACCGGCGAGAACTTC
>URWH01000257.1 GCA_900551515.1 uncultured Porphyromonadaceae bacterium | reverse complement strand
CTCCCGAGGAATACGAGCGGATAGGGTCCGACAGCTCCCTGCTCGACTACGTGGCACGCCACCCGTCGCACCCCGGTGATGTTTTCTTCCTCCCGGCAGGCCGCATCCACGGCATCGGCGGCGGCAACCTCCTTGTCGAAGTGCAGGAGACATCCGATATCACCTACCGCATCTACGACTACGGACGCCTCGACGCCAAGACAGGCAAACCTCGTCAGCTTCACGTCAAAGAAGCCAAAGATGCCATCGACTATAATGTCTATCCCAACTACGTAAGCAAAGCCGGACCAGACATCGACGGCGTCAACGACCTCGTCAACTGCAGCCATTTCATTGTCTACCGCATTTCCATTGACGGAGAGAAGACATTCTACACCGAAACCGACGACTCATTCACAGCCCTCACATGCATCGAAGGCGAAGTGACAGTGACCGACGACCGCGGCAACACCATCTCGCTCCACAAAGGCGAGAGCTGCCTCATCCCCGCCATGGCAAAAACAATAACGCTTAAAGGCAACGCCATCCTTATCGACGCCCTCAACTAATCCCACCCCAGCCAACGGATATCCCTACATAACGCGCTCCGCCACGCAAAAATGGCGGAGCACTTTTTTATAAAACAGCCATAATAGAATACACGTAAAATCCATAAAATGAAACGCCTCATCACATCCATCATGGCTGGCTTTCTTTGCTTTGCCGCCGGTCATTCGGAAAATATCGTAATGAAGACTCCGGGATGGTTTACCGACCCTATACGCGACGGACATCCATTGTTCCCAGACAGTCTTGTCTTATCGACTGATGCGGAAGAACTCGAAATTCCGAGCATAGGCATGCTGGGGCGCTTTGGCGACTACAGCAAGTTTCCGAAACTTCGCAAAATCACGTTCAACGATGTCGATTATATTCCAGGCGGCCTGCTCAGCGGGTTACCGAATCTTGAGGAAGTGGTGTTCAACGGCATGGTCGGCCATTTCGACTGCACGCTTATTTCCGACTGCCCGAAACTTAAATCAATAATCTTCAAAGGTCCGGTTTCCTCAACCGGCGGCCCGGGATTTCTATACAAACTTCCGGGTCTTGAAAGTGTAGTTTTCGAAAGTATCGTCGTAAATCTCGGCATAGAGGTCGATGATCAGGATCTCTGCCCCGGGCTGTCCGGCATAACGAATCACGGCGCGTTTCTTAAGGTTTATAATGACAGCGTGACTCCGGCTGCATCAATCGAACAGCTGAAAGGCAATCCGCGATTGATCGCCGATATGGAACGCATTGCGCGATGGGAGTCGGAAGTGCTGAGAGCCAAGGATCCGAAATGGATGCGCCGATATCAATATGAGGCAGCGAAAACACTCCAACCCATTCTGGCTGCGGCCGGCAGCGCAATGGCGGATAGTCTGAAAGCTTCGATGGAATATGCCTGGAATCTGGGCGACGATGTCAAGACCGAACTTGAAATATTGAAAGAATCGGCGGCCTACGCCCCTGACTCCGCTATGAATATCCGGTTTGAATATGCCACACCCGCCGACAGCCTGCTGACTTTGTCGCGCGAGCGCTTCAATCTCGACAGTATCGCCGGTAACGGCGATGACATAAGCCAAATAAAGAATCTGCTCTACTGGGTTCATGACAATATCCGCCATGACGGCAGCAACGGACTTGCACCCGGAGCACGAAATCTGCGCAACACATACGACAGCGCCCGTCGCGACAGTTGCGGCTACAATTGTCGTGCTCTCGCCATCTGCCTTACAGAAGCTCTTCTTGCCGAAGGCATCCCCGCAAGATACATCACCTGTCTGCCAAAAGCATGGGACACAGACAATGACTGCCATGTGATATGCGTGGCGTGGAGCGAATCATTAGGCAAATGGGTGTGGGTTGACCCTACGTTTGCGGCTTTCGTGACCGACGAAAACGGTCTTATGCTCCACCCCGGAGAGGTGAGATACAGGATACAGCACGACTTGCCCGTAGTCTTAAACAAAGATGCCAACTGGAACAACAAATGGCCTGAAACTCAGGATGAATATATCGATTACTATATGGCAAAAAACCTTTATATCCTACAGACCAACACTTTCAATCAGGCCGAGCCGGAAGGTGAAAGCACACACAGACAAGGCCATCACATAGCTCTTGTCCCGCAAGGCATAAGTTATCCGAACTCCAATTGTAACACTACCGATGAACAGTGGTTTTGGCAGCCCCCGGTGAAATGACGAATCATAACTGCCATACGGGATAGCTGAAAACCTTTGAGCCGTTTCTCCGTTTATGCCGGACCGTCATTGCAATGGCCAGCAGGATACTTGCGACACGCGCTATATTTGAGATCAAGCCACCGGCCGCGACTTCCGTGCCCTCCATTGTAAAGACAAACCATGCCATATTCATCAAAATATGCAGCCCGACAGGAATCCATAGATTGAAATTCCATTCAACATACATCCAGCTGAAATATAATGCGCCTATAAACGTCACGCCGAAAGCCGCAAGAGCCGAAACCACATCGTGACCCTGATAAAGATGCTGGCTCCCGAAATAGAGCGCCGGCAATATTACGGCCCAAAAGAATCCCGTTTTTGCATAGCGGAAAAGTAATCCGAACATAAATGCCCGGCACACAAGTTCCTCCGTGAATCCGGCGATGATACATTTATGATATATTTTAAAGAACGATACATCGGCATTGAAACTGCCGAAAATGGGAAATATCAGATAAAGAGGCAGCACACAAAGAAGCGCGATTCCAAAACCTTTTAGACCCCATCCCACAAAATATGTTAACGTCAGGGTCGCAGCAGTGCGCCAGA
>URWH01000256.1 GCA_900551515.1 uncultured Porphyromonadaceae bacterium | reverse complement strand
AGGAAGGTGGCAATGATCTGAGTAGCTACGGACGTCGAGCCCCAGTTTCGGGCCTCCTTCTGAAGGATCAGCCACTGACGGATGCGGTCGATGTCGGGGCTGGAAGGATCGACGGTGCGGATGGCCGACAGGGCATCGGAGGCGATGAGCAGCTGCTGCATCGAGCCGCCGTAGATGTCGTCGACGCTCGGCCACCAGAGGCCCTTCTCGGGCGACTGTTCGCTGAACTCCATGAGCGACTGCATGACGGTGCGGGCAAGTGACTGATAGCCGTGCTTGTGGAGCATGGTGATGGCTTCGGCTTTTCCGGCAACGGAGAGCTTCTTCCAGTCCTTGACCACCCGCTGCACCTCGCGAGCGATGATCTGCTGACCGGTGGCTGAAGGCGAAATCGAAGGCCAGAGATCGCGCAGTTGCGCATAGGCCATCTGCGACATGGAGGGATATTTGCGATAGGTCTTCACCGTTTCATCTTCATGCCAGCGGAGAGCGGCCTTGATCATTTGCATAAGCTCTTTGTTGGCAGGCAGATAACCCGTGGCGTTGAGACGTCCGAGCGTCATGAGCGTGCTGTAGGTGGCCCAGAGCGAAGCTTCGTCGCTCCATTCAACCCAGGCCCAGCCGCCGCACGGACGGGAAAGCTTGCGGAGCAATGCTGTCGAACGCTCATAGACGGCCGAGATTTCCGATTTGTCGAAGAGCAGAGCGAGGCGCTGCATACGTTCGGTATCGGAGGCAGCATCCATCATCCAGGGGGTAGTCTGAAGGAGGACGGTCTTGAGATCGGCGTTGCGCGAGAGCATCGATGTGAGCGTGCTGTCACTGCGGTCGCTCTCGGTCCACTGGAGGAGGGCGTCGCGGACGGCGGGATAGTCGCGGAGGATGCCTTCGGCAACGGCGGCCGAGAAGATGGCATCGGCGGCGTCCTGCGGCGTGGTGAGCTTATCGGAGCGCAGGCCGGGGAGAGCGGTCACGACGTACCATGCGGGATTGTTGCAGAACTGCAGCGTGACACGTACGTCGGCGCCCTGGCGGGCAATTGTCATCTCATATTTTGTGGAATCGGGCGAGATGTAGAACGGCTGCGTCTCGATCACGGGAGTGGCGTTGGGAAGTACAGGGATGAGCGACTGCTCGCCGTCGGCAAACTGTACCGACGAGCTTTTGATGCGGTAGCCGAGCATAGGCATAACGGGAGCTGCAACGCGGATGGCCACGGGAGCCGATGCGCCGGCATCTATCGTCATCACGGTATCGCGAGAGGCGATGACCGAATTGTCGGCGGGGTTGAAGATTTCGATTTTAGTGGCTACGGAGAGCGATGCCTCGGTATTGTTCATGACGGAAGCACGGATCTCGGCAACGTCGCCGGTGCGGAGGAATCGCGGAAGATTAGGCTGAACCATAACCGGCTTATTGGCAAGAACGTCGGCCGAATATAGGTCGGTCAGCAGGCCGCGCGTGTAGGCCAGGGCGTTGAAGCGCCATGTGGTGTTGGCGTCGGGCACGCGGTAGGAGAACGACAGACGGCCATCGGAATCGGTGGTCAGGGCCACGATCGTCACATCCACCTGCGCGTTGACATCTTTGTCATCGGTGGCCGTCACGTCCGAGGAATCGGTGGTCAGGGTGGGGCGATAGAAAGCGATAACGGCATCGGCATTGTTGCGGTAGGTGAAAGCCGAATCGTCGGTTTTCGCGCTGTTGCCGCCGTCGCTGCCGGCATTATTAGTCATGTCGACGGCATCATCGGTGACGCTTTCCGCTACCCCGTCCATATCAAGCGACTGATTCATTGAAACTTCGGCATCACTCACCGCCATCGGAACTGCGGCCATCGCTACGCTTTCTTCTTTAAGCATGACGGCACCAAGGCTGCGCGTGCTGTAACGTTTTGAATAGAAGCGCATCGGGCGGAACGAGAGACCGTAGAATTGGAACTCGGGCGTGTTGAACTGCGGGCAGTTCTCAAAAACGGTTTTGCCGGAAACGTATGTATCAACGGCATAGATGCTGGCGAAGTTGAGGTTCAGTGTTCTGTGATAGTTGATGCTGTTGATGTAGAGATGCCAGTCGGGGCGGACGAGTGCATCGAGAGCGCCATTGTACATGTCGAGAATCATTGCCGAGGCCACACCGGCGCTGTCCTGATCGACGGTGCGGAATGTCCAGCGTTCTTCCGTGCCGGGGATGACGCGGTCGCGGAAGGATTCGGCGATGATCTTTACCGCAGGCTTGCGAACGGGCACCTCGATGTTTACCCGGATAACTTTAGAAGCATTATTGCTGACGGCCGAAAGCGTGGCGACAGCATTGCTGATGTTGTCGGGAAGTTTTATGTCGAGATTGTGCATGCCGGCATCCGATTTGATCCAGCGGCGTTCAATGATGTTGTCGTCGGAAGAAAGGATGTAGAGCACATGAGTGGGCGCCGAGTTGCCATAGCGCAGGGTGGCGGTGCGGTTGGCCTGAGTCGTTAAGGAACGAGACGGTGTCCAGATGACCGATTTGACGGGAGGCATCTTGTCGGTGGGCCGGTAAATGACCGACGTCAGGACGGTGGAGTCGGCCTGTTGCGCCGGCATGGTGAATGTGAAGATGTACTGGCCTGATTTTAAGGAAAAGAGGTCGAGCTTCGGTGCCGACGACTTCATGGTCTGCTGCATCACCGTTTTGCCCTCCGACGAGATGCGGCATACGACATCGGTGTCGGCCGGCTTGTCGAAAGCATCGGTGACACGGAGATTGAGCTTGAACGGATCGGCGGCGTTGATGATATCCGGCATCGACACGTAGAGCGACAGGGGATTGCCGAGCGTGAACGACGTGGATGTCTGGCGGCTCTCA
>URWH01000255.1 GCA_900551515.1 uncultured Porphyromonadaceae bacterium | reverse complement strand
CAGGTGTTTTGAATGACGTTTTTCGGAACATCAAACTGAACACTCTATTAAATTAATATCATGGGAAGGGATAACTATCGCAAATCTACTGTTTAACTTCTTAATTTCCAACAAAACCGGGGGAATGTTGGACGAAACCCCATGTTTCATGTTACCAAATTGCCCGAAACGCCAACAAATTTCGCACCTTTGTTACGACGTTGAATGATTCATAATTAACAATCCAAGAATCGTCAATCTCAGGGAGACTTCCATTTCATCACATCAATTCCGCTCCTTTATCACAAAAACTCCATATTTCGGCACAAAAACCACCCGACCGCAGCGGCATTCAGCCCAAAAAGCGCTACATTTGCAAAACCATCCATCTACTCCAACCCGCACCACACTCCATGACACTCCGCCGCCTTCTCCCCATCATCCTCCCCGTCCTCCTCATATCCGCCCTCACCTTCCGCGCCGACGCCCTTGCGCCCAAGCCCCCATCCTACGAGGAAGCCCCTACTCCAAAGCCAAAGCCCAAACCCAAGCCAAAGCCCAAACTCAAATTTACAATTACCGGTGACTTCTGTGAAAACCTGGTATGTGTCAAACACAAAGGCAAATATGGCTACATCGACAAATCTTGTAGTATCGTAATCCCGTGTACATATGACCTCGCATTGGATTTCAAAGAAGGCCTGGCAAATATCGATCTCAACGGCAAATATGGCTTCATCGACAAAACGGGGAACATCGTCATCCCATGTAAGTATGACTACGCATGGCCTTTCAGCGAGGGCATGGCGCACGTCGAGCTCAACGGCAAACATATCTTCATCGACAAATCCGGCAATGTCGTAATCTCGTGTAAGTATGACCATGCCGGGAGTTTCCACGAAGGATTGACACAAGTCGAGCTCAAGGACAAATGGGGCTTCATCGACAAATCCGGCAACCTCGTTATTCCATGTAAGTATGACGATGTATGGGGGTTCAGCGAAGGTCTGGCTAAAGTCAAGCTCAACGACAAATGGGGCTTCATCGACAAATCCGGCAAAGTCGTAATCCCGTGCAAGTATAACGAAGGACGGGGGTTCAGCGAAGGCCTGGCTTCTGTCAGACTCAACGGCAAAGAAGGTTTCATCGACAAATCCGGCAACATCGTAATCCCTTGTATGTATGACCACGTATGGTCTTTCTGCGAAGGTCTGGCCAAAGTCTTTATTGACGGTAAGTGTGGTTTCATCGACAAATCCGGCAAAGTCGTCATCCCGATCAATTAAAAATATCGATTAGCAGCTATTAATCATAGAGCCGAGCCACACTGACTTGGGCAGCGATCAGTTGGCGTTGATGAACTCGCGGGGCGTGATGCCGGTCTTGCGCTTGAAGAAGCGGATGAAATGCTGGGGATACTGGAAGCCGAGCGAATAGGCCGTTTGACTCACGTTGCCTCCTTCATTGAGCAACAGCATCTTGGCGCGGCCCAGAAGCTTTTCCTGGATATATTCCTGCGCCGTGATGCCTGACTCGCGTTTCACAAGGTCGCCGAAATAGTTTGAGCTAAGCGCCATGCGGTTGGCGAAATACTTCACGTTAGGCAGTCCGCCGGCGCATGCCGAGGCATCGTTGACATACTCGTCGAGCATGCGGTCGAAGCGTGCCATAATGCCGGCGTTAAGCACCTCGCGCACTTCAAACTGGCGACTATAGTAGCGCAAGCAATAATCGAGCAGCAGCTCGATATTGCTCACGATCAGATTCTTGGAGAAACGGTCGACAGGATGCGACAGTTCGCGCTCTATGCGATCGAAACAGTCCTCGACATTGGCCCGCTCTTCGGGCGAAAGGTGCAGCGCCTCGCGCGATTCGTAGCCGAAGAATGAATACTGCCTGATCTTCTGCGCCAGAGATGTGCGAAACAGCATATCGGGATGAAACACAAGAGCGCGGAACGACGGCTTCACATCCGTGTCGTGAACCACGGTGTGGGTGAGCTGCCCCGGGCCGAGGCACACCACCGACTGATCGTCGTAGTCGTAGCTCGTTTTGCCATAGTTGATGGTGCACCCGCGTGTGCGCTTCAGAAACAGGGCGTAGATGCCCCAGCGGGCTGTGTAGTCGTTAAGGCCTGACCGGCCGATTTTCAATGAGTCGAGTGTTGCCACAAGCGGATGCTGCGGCTCCGCTCCGAACATGTCGCAATAAGCGGTCACCGTGTCGATGTTGAATTCTTTTCCCATGCTGCAAATCTACAACATTTCATCATGACGGCCATACACAAATGTAAAAATGGTAACCTAAACCGAAATTTTGGTTACATTCTCAATATTCAATAAGTTGTATCTTTGCAATGTCATTCAAGCAATCCAATCAGATATGTCACGACCTTATATTATTTGCCACATGATCTCGTCGGTCGACGGCCGCATCGACTGCGACATGACCGAACAGATCGAGCCGGGCGACGAGTATTACGAAGTGCTCGGCCAACTCAACTGCCCTTCGCTGCTGATGGGCCGCGTGACCATGCAGATGCACTACGCATCCGGCGAGCCCTTCACGGCCGCCGACCCCGCGCCCACAGGCCGCGAGGCTTACCATGTGGCACGCAAATCCGACCATTATACCATAGGCATCGACACCCGCGGCTCCCTTCGCTGGCCGTCCAACGAATTCGACGGCGCCCTCATCGTCATCACCTCCGAAGATGCTCCGGCCGAATATCACCGCACGCTCACCGAGCAAGGAATATCGTGGATCGCGGCAGGCAGCGGCAAGATCGACCTTGTACGCGCCATGACGCTGCTGCGCGAGCAGAACGCCGAGCTCATCATCAGCGCGTACGACGGCCTGCGCGTGCCGAAAAACGCGCTGCGCGTGGATGA
>URWH01000254.1 GCA_900551515.1 uncultured Porphyromonadaceae bacterium | reverse complement strand
GACCGACCGCGCCCGACACAACATATTGCCGCTCAGCAAATTCGGCCTCATGCAGATCACACGCCAGCGCGTGCGCCCCGCCCTCGACATCGTCACCACCGAGACTTGCCCGTCGTGCTACGGCAAAGGCCAGGTGCAGCCCTCGCTGCTCTTCACCGACACTCTGAAAGAAAAGCTCCATTACCTGATCGACGATCTGAAAGCGAGCGACTTCATAATGTATGTCCACCCCTTTGTCGATGCCTACCTGAAGAAAGGCCTCATCTCGCCCTACCGCAAATGGCGCATGGAGCTGGGCAGGAAATTCAAGATCCTCCCCGACCAGTCGCTCGCCTACCTCGAGTATAAAGTGCTCGACAAAAACCGCACCGAAATCGACGTCAAAGAGGAAAAAGACGTCGACTCCTCGGCCACAAAAACAAAACGAAAAGCCAAGCAACGCAGTGAATCGGAGGAATAGCGCCCGCTATCCCCCTCATCAAAAAGCTCACCGGAGCGGCACCCCGTCAACATCGGGACGCCGCTCCGCTATTTTTTCACCCCGCCGAACATAACAGCAACCCGCATCATTAACATTCTTTAGCTGATCTATGACGTCAAAACACACCGCCAAAACTTATCTTTGCCTCTACCATTATAACCACAACATTCAACACACATTTAAAATGAAGAAACTATTCATCGCAATCACCGTCCTGACCTCGGCACTCACCGCCGGCGCACAGGATATTTTCGACAATCCCGACAATCACTCCTATTTCGGATTTCGCGCTTCATATGAGCTCGCATGTCCCGGCGACATCAAGACCGGAAACGACGTATTGAAATACGACGTCTACGGCAACAGCTCGGGTTTCAGCCTGGAAGCGATCTACAACATCCCCGTGTGGAAAAACCTGTATTTCGAACCCGGTGCCGGCATCTTCTACAACACCTATTCAATCAACAAGAATGCCATAGGCGAAGAACTTGAATTCGGCGACAAGCCCCTTGACAGCGCCTCAGCACGCATGTGGGGAGTGCGCATCCCACTCAACGTCGGCTACCATTTCGATCTCACTCCCGACATCAGCGTTTCGGTGTTCACCGGACCAGAAATCGACATCGCATTCAAGGGCAAGACCCATCTTGGCTTTGACGAATACAACGTCAGCGGCCCGCTGTTCGGCAAGAACGGCGACCTCAACCGTGCCGATATCAAATGGGGATTCGGCGTTGGCGCCACAATCTTCGACCACTATTATTTCGCCCTGTCAGGAGCTGCCGGCCTTTGCGACATGGCGCGTGACGTGATTGTCACCGACGAAAACAACATTGACGTCAAAGTGCCGCTGAAGATGCACTCCAACCGCTTCAACATCACCTTCGGCTACAATTTCTAACCCACTATCCCTCAACCTGACAACGGCGGCGCGCTCCATTCAGGGCACGCCGCCGTAATTATCTTCATGTCAGGCTCCGTCTTATTCCTCCGATGCCGGGCGGAAACACTCATCGAAGAAATCAAACTGCGGAAGGATCGACCGGCTCCAGTAGGCCGAATTGTGATTGCCGGGCGAGGTGAGATAGGTGTGGCGGATGCCGCGCTTATCCAGCTCCTCGTGCAGACGGTTGTTCACCTTATAGAAAACATCGTCGTAGCCGCAGTCGAAGATGATGTTGAGCTGCGGCAGCGAGGGACTGTCGATAAGGCTGATCACCGAATGGTCAAACCACGCCTGCTTGTTTTGCTCATAATCGCCCAGGAGCTCGGCGAGATTCCAGTTAGTCGGGAAAGGCGTGATATCGACGCCGCCGCTCGTCGACCCGGCGTTGCCGAATATCTCCGGATGGCGTATCGAAAGCCAGAGCCCTCCGTGGCCGCCCATGCTCAGGCCGGTGATGGCGCGTTGACCGGGCTCGGCGACAGTGCGGTAGTTGGCGTCGACCCACGGTACGAGGTCGGCGGTGATATAGCTTTCCATCCTCAGCTCAGGATTGTAGGGCAGGTTCCAGTACCAGCTGTTGAGGCCGGCCGGACAGACGATGATGACGTCGTGCACCGTGGCCAGCGAATCGATATCGGTGATCTTCGACCATGTGGTGTGGTCGCCGCCGTAACCATTGAGCAGATACACCACGGGATAGCGCGTCTCAGCCGCCTCCTCGTAGCCGGCGGGCACCGCCACCGTCACTTTTGCCTCTACAGGCAGATTGTCAGTAGGCACCGTGTGCACCGTGAATGCCGAACACACACTCCACAGCAGCGTCAGCAGCGCCGGAGCGGTAAATTTTCTTGTATGCATAGTCTATAGTTGTGATTGAAATGATGTGACAGCGTAATCATTGCAAATATAAGACAATTTCGGTAAATTTGCAGAAGAAAACACAAAACCAACAACGACAATGAAAATAGGCGTAATAGTAGCCATGGACAAGGAGCTCGACCTGATGCTCCATCTGCTTGAAAACCACGGCGAGACCACCGTCAACGGCTTCACCTTCCACACCGGCACGATAGGCCATGCGTCGATCGTGGCCATGAAATGCGGCATCGGCAAAGTCAACGCCGCCATGGGCACGATGACACTCATCGACAGCTTCTCCCCCGACCTGATCATCAACACCGGCGTGGCCGGAGGCACAGGC
The DNA here is from genome assembly GCA_900551515.1 of uncultured Porphyromonadaceae bacterium. Next base: position 247 of record URWH01000254.1, on the reverse strand, counting down.
GGCGGCGCCGGCATCCTCGACATCGTGGTCGGTACACGCATAGCCTACCACGACGTGTGGTGCGGCCCCGACACCGAATGGGGCGAAGCGGCAGGATGCCCCCGCTTCTTCCACACCGACGAGACCGTCAACTCGCTGCCGTGCCTCCACGAGGGCGACACCGTAAAGCACGGGCTGGTGGCTTCGGGCGACATCTTTGTCAGCGACCCCGAAGTGGTGGCCCGCATCCGCAAGCTCTACCCCGAAG
>URWH01000253.1 GCA_900551515.1 uncultured Porphyromonadaceae bacterium | reverse complement strand
ATAGTAACCGTCGGTGCTGTAGCCGTCGATGACGAAAGCGTGTCCGCCATCCACATCGCTGCGGCCGGAATAGATAACGGCGCGGCCGGCTGCGAGTTCGTTGTAGAGCATTTCGTCCCAGCGCTCGGTAGTGAAATAGTCGCGCTCATACACGGCCATGTATTTGTCGTAGCCGAAATTGGCGGCGAGCGCTTTTGCTGCTTTCAGAAGGGTCGAACCGCTGCCGGTGAGCTTGTAGTTGGTCTTAGCAGCCATGCCGCAAGCCACCATGAGATTGGCGATGGCGTTGCCGGACTCTTCGCTGGAGTAAGATCCTGACGACATGGCGTCCCAGTCGAATGTGGTTGTCGAGAAATCATATTCGATATAATCCTTAAAGTTAGTAAGGCGGTAACGGACGGATCCTTCGCCCGTTTCGGGATAACGGTGGGTGAACATCACCTGCGCCATGGCCGTTGCCACGCAGCCGGTGGGGCAGTGATGGCCGTCGAGCTCAGGGCAATATTTGTTATAGACACCTGTCTGGCCCCATTGTGTCGTGACAATCGGAGCCACGGCGTGACGGTTCGTGGCGGCCGCCTCGCTGTCGGCGGTCTGCTCTTCCTGAGCGGCGGCGAATGCTATCTGGTCGCCGTACTGCTCGAGCACCCAGCCGATGTTCTGAGGGATATCCTCGCTTACAAACTAACCGGTGTCGGTGTAACCGAGCAGACCGTTGGGCACAGCGTCGTTTGCGGCAACAACCCAATAACCGCCGTTTTTCCTTGTAAACACATATACGGTGGGGGTACCTTCTGTTTCCACGGTGTAGGCAAGGGATGTGGTCGTCGCTGATTTTGCGCTTCTCGACAGCAGACGTGATGTTTCAGTTTTCCCTACAGCATTTTCCAAAGCTTCGCGGGGTGAAAGCTGACGCGCGTTAACTGAAGTGTTGCAGAAAGCGAGAGTTGAAAGGAGCATTGCTGATGTGATCATCTTCTTGCCGAATTTAACTGAGCCTAACATAATTTTCGATATTTAACAGTGACGAATTTTTTTCTTTAGATCATATTGTCATTGGTTGACGTGACAAAATTACGCACTATTAAATCGTTGAAAGAATTTTAAGGTTAACACGTGTTAATTTTGTCACATCCTTGTTACAATCGTGTTGCAAGCTTGATTTTCAACTATTTACAAAGGATGATTTTTAGGCCATTTTCGGGTTGTTTTTGGGTGTGACGGCTGAAGCGATACAAAAAAGGCGCCGGACCGAAACCTTTCGGATTCAGTCCGGTGCCATTATGGGTGGGCTTAAGCCGGCCTTACGGCGTGCGGAATGTCAGTGATCAGACATCCTCTTCGATCGAAAATTCGTCGTCGTCGAAGTCGATGTCATCGAGATCGTCATCGCCGGCGGCGGGGGCGCTCACTGTGGCGGGAGCGGCGGTGTCGGCGGAAGCGGTTTTCTTTTTGGCGCCCTTGGCGACTTTGCCTTCCTTAAGAGCGGCCATGATGAGTTTTTCGAGTTCGTCGGCCAGCTCGGGATTGTCGTTGATCACGCGCTTGGCGGCGTCGCGGCCCTGGGCAAGCTTGGTGCCGTTGTAGCTGAACCATGATCCGCTTTTCTGGATGATGCCGTATTCCACGCCGAGGTCGATGATTTCACTGCTTCTGGAGATGCCTTCGCCGAACATGATGTCGAATTCGGCGCGTTTGAAAGGAGGCGCCACTTTGTTCTTCACCACTTTCACTTTTGTATGGCGGCCAAACACGTCGTCGCCTTCCTTGATGGCCGAGCTCGGACGGATGTCGATGCGCACCGAGGCATAGAATTTGAGGGCGTTGCCGCCGGTGGTGGTTTCGGATGGTCCGAACATCACGCCGATTTTCTCACGGAGCTGATTGATGAAGATGCAGCAGGTGTTGGTGCGCGAGATGGCGCCGGTGAGCTTGCGCATGGCCTGCGACATGAGGCGTGCCTGAAGGCCAACGTTGCGGTCGCCCATATCGCCTTCGATTTCATTTTTCGGAGTGAGGGCGGCCACGGAGTCGACTACGAGGATGTCGATGGCAGCCGAGCGGATGAGCTGTTCGGCTATCTCGAGGGCCTGCTCGCCGTTGTCGGGCTGCGCGATGAGGAGGTTGTTGACGTCGACACCGAGCTTCTCGGCGTAGAAGCGGTCGAAAGCGTGTTCGGCATCGATGATGGCAGCGATGCCGCCGGCTTTCTGAGCCTCAGCGATGGCATGGATGGCCAGCGTTGTCTTACCCGACGATTCGGGGCCGAAGATCTCGGTGATGCGGCCGCGGGGGAAGCCCCCGACGCCCAATGCCCAGTTAAGACCGATCGAACCGGTGGGGATCACGTCGACATCCTCCACCACTTCGTCACCGAGCTTCATGATGGAGCCCTTGCCGAAATTTTTCTCGATGAGCTGCATCGCTTCGCCCAAAGCAGCGAGCTTCGAGGAGCGGGGATCAACTTCCACCTTCTTTTTTGCAGTTTCTTTTTTTGCCATAATATATATATGTGTTATTTATAAATTTTCAATCTGTGCCGGAATGGCTGCCGATGTGAGCCGGCCGGCCGGGGATCTCGTTCACGATACAAATTTAGGCATTGAGCCGGGCAACAATCATGCCCTGCGCATTAAATTATCATAAACGCCACAATTCTTCAATTACAAATTTACGAATAGTTTTTGATTATCACCGACCGAGGGATAAAAGAAATTGCGGTGAGGAGAAATAAAAAAGATGCATTAGCGGTTAACGATAGTTAAATATCGCACGACGACAAACTTTTTTCATGCAATGCCCGTTATCAATATAAAAGCATAATTACTTTTTCCATTGCAAGAAATGTGATAATGATTGGTTTATTATCTAAGCGAGGAGACGTTGC
>URWH01000252.1 GCA_900551515.1 uncultured Porphyromonadaceae bacterium | reverse complement strand
CGGCCGACAGCTTCCGGCTCGACACATATGATTATATAGTGGATGCCATAGATTCGCTCTCCGACAAGGCATTGCTCATCAACATGGCCACGCGCATGAAAGTGCGGCTGGTGTCGTCGATGGGCGCGGCGTTGAAACTCGATCCGACAAAGATACGCGTCGGCGCGTTTGACGATGTGCGCGGCTGCCGCCTGGCGGCTGCTCTGCGGCGCAAGTTCAGGCAGACGGGCGTGTGGCCGTCGCGCAAGTTTCAGTGTGTCTATTCCGAGGAACTGCTGCCCAACCGGGGATGCCGCGAGGACAACTCGGGCGCTATGGCCTACGGCAAAGCCGTGGTCAACGGCGCGATGTGCCACATCACGGCCATTTTCGGCATGACTCTTGCGGGGCTTATTCTCGACCGCATATACCGGCTCACTCCGAAGACTTCTGATTGCGGCGAGTGAGGCCGTCTGCGGCCTGACATCGCATCATTCGGCGATCACTGTCTCGATAGTGGTGGTGCTGTCGCTATAGGTTTTGATCGAATCGACATGCTCCTCGTCGCCGGCTGCTCCGCCCATATCGTCGCCCACCACGAGCACGGTGTGGAAATCGTCGTAGGTCGATGCCAGATTCAGCGTGTCTTTTCTGTTGAATTTCTCCACGGCGGCGCGGAACTGCGATCCGTAGATCTCGATCATGATATTATAGAAATCGTTGTAGCGCCGCATGGCCTCTTCGCGTTTCTGGCCTGATGACTGCTGCACGCGGTGATAGAGATATTCCAGGGCGCCGACGCCTTCGCCGGGCGTGAGTTCGTCGGGATGGTTCACGAGTTCGTCGAGCTGGGCCGGCGTGAGATGGCGGTTGCCGTGCTCGAGATCCACGGGGTCGGTCTGCTGTTCCGACAGGGAGGCCGAGTCGCTGCCGTCCGACGAGGATGAGCCGCAGGCGGCGGTCGTTAATGCTGTGATTGCTATTGTGAGGGCTGAAAGGATTTTCATCGTTTACGGTATTGAAAAATGATCGGATGTGGAATTGCTCCGCGGTCAGTCGGCAGGGCAGAGGGCGCGCGCCATCGCTTTGGCGGCACGTCGTCCGTCGCCCATGGCGAGGATCACGGTGGCACCGCCACGCACTATGTCGCCGCCGGCGTAGATGGTCGGGATCGACGACTGCATCGTTTCGTCGTCGACGCAGATGGTGCCGCGCTTGCTTATGTCGAGCCCTTCGATGGCGGAGGGAATGAGCGGGTTGGGCGACACACCGACGCTGACAATCACGAGATCGGTCGGGATCTCCTCGATGGCGCCTTCAACGGCTACGGGCGAGCGGCGCCCCGAGGCGTCGGGCTCTCCGAGCTCCATGCGTTGCAGGCGCATGGCGCGGACGCGGCCTGAGGCGTCGGCAAGATATTCAATGGGGTTGTGGAGCGTGAGAAATTCCACGCCTTCTTCTTTGGCGTGCTTGATCTCTTCTTTGCGTGCCGGCATCTCCTCCTCGCTGCGGCGGTAGATGAGCATCACGCGTGAGGCGCCCATGCGGCGTGCCGTGCGCACCGAGTCCATGGCGGTGTTGCCGCCGCCGATGATGGCTACGCTGTTGCCGTGGAGCACCGGGGTGTCGTGGTCATTCCGCCCGGCGCCCATCAGGTTGACGCGGGTGAGATATTCGTTGCTCGACATCACGCCGATAAAGTTCTCGCCGGGGATGCCCATGAAGCGGGGCAGTCCGGCACCGGAGGCCACGAAAAGGCCTTTGAAACCCATGTCTGTGAGGTCGTCGCTGCTGAGCGTCTTGCCCACGATGCAGTCTTTCACGAAGTGCACGCCGAGCGCTTCAAGTGAGTGGATCTCACGGTCGACGATGGTGTTGGGCAGACGGAATTCGGGAATGCCGTATTTGAGCACGCCGCCTATCTCGTGGAGCGCTTCATACACTGTCACGTCGAAGCCCTGACGGGCCATCTCGCCTGCGAATGAAAGGCCTGCGGGGCCGCTGCCTGCCACGGCAATCTTGATGCCGTTGGGCTTGATGCCGGCGGCATCGGTCTCGGTGCGGGCATTGTCGGCGGCGAAGCGTTCGAGATAGCCTATGGCCACCGGCTGTTTCTTCATCTTGTTGTAGATGCACCGGCTCTCGCACTGTTTCTCCTGCGGGCATACGCGGCCGCACACGGCGGGGAGGGCGCTGGTGTCGCGGAGCACGCGGGCGGCTTCGTCGATGTCGCCGCGCTGTATGTTTTTGATGAATCCGGGGATGTCGATGTTCACCGGACAGCCGTTGACACACTGCGGGTCGGGGCAGTCCATGCATCGCGTGGCTTCGGCTATGGCCTGGGCACGTGTGATGCCGCTGTTCACTTCCTCGTTGCATGTGATGCGGTAGGCCGGATCGAGTTCCGGCATCGCTACGCGCTGCAGTGCGGCACGTTCTTTGGCCGTCATGGCTTTGCGCAGTTCCTCGCGCCAGGCCGCGGTGCGGGGCGCTCTTTCGTTATTTTGTGGCATTGTCGGGCTTTGGTTGGGTTGGTGTAGGGTTGTAGGAACGGAGTCGCATCATCATCTCGTCGAAGTCTACCTGATGGGCGTCGAATTCCGGACCGTCAATGCATACGAATCGCGTCTTGCCGCCGACGGTCACGCGGCAGGTGCCGCACATTCCGGTGCCGTCGACCATGATGGTGTTGAGCGAGCACATCGTCGGGACGTCGTATTTCTTTGTGAGCAGGGCCACGAATTTCATCATCACGGCGGGTCCGATGGTGACTACCAGATCCACTTTTTCGCGGTTGATCACGCTTTCCACGCCGTTGGTCACGAGGCCTTTAGTGCCGTAGGAGCCGTCGTCGGTCATGATGATCACCTCGTCGCTGTAGGGGCGCACCTGATCTTCGAGTATGATGAGGTCCTTTGTGCGCGCCGCAAGCACGGTGATCACTC
>URWH01000251.1 GCA_900551515.1 uncultured Porphyromonadaceae bacterium | reverse complement strand
CCTGGTGAGCTTCGGCGTGGCTCCCGCCATGCTGGTGTTCAATATGATAGCGGTGGCCAACGATCCGCTCTCGCCCTGGGCGTTCTCGGCGCTGCTGATCCCCGCCTTTGGCGCGCTGCGTCTGGCACGCTTCAACATCGACACGCGCCAGACCACATCGTTCATCGGCCTGCCCATTCCCTCGGAAGCTATTTTCTGGATAGGGTTCACGGCCTGGTGCATCGAAGGCGGCATGCCGGTCAACTGGCTCACGGCGCTGATAGTGCTGGCGATGTCGCTGCTGATGGTGTCAAACATCGGTATGTTCTCGCTCAAATTCAAGAATTTCCATCTCGCTGAGAATATCAACCGCTATGTGATCCTTGCCGCAGCCGTGGCTCTGGTGCTCTGGCTTGGCATTCCTGGCCTGATGTGGACTATACTTCTCTATCTCGTGCTGTCGATGATCAACATCCGGGTGTCGTATACCGAGTCCGGCGACTGACAGTGACACTAATGCGGCCGGGCCCGGCGCGCCTGATGATGCGGGCCGAGAATGCGGGAGTGCCTCCCGCCGATGCCATGAGGCGCTTTTTCAACGCTTTATCTTTATTTACCGATGGGTACTTTCCTCCTTATCCTGTTCATATTGTTTGTAGTAGTGCCGCTGCTGCGCGGCGCATGGACCATATATAAACTGCGCCGTCAGGCCCGCCGGGCCTTCGAGGCCATGCACCGCGAGAATGAGTCGGAGCGCCGTCGCCGCGAGTCTGAAAACCGCCCCGCGGGATGGCAGCAGGCCGAGGGTCGCCGCAAGATCATCTCGAAAAACGAGGGCGAATATGTGGAATGGGAAGAGGTGGAGGTGACCGAGGAAACGACAACGGCTTCCTCCGACCAGGCACAGTCGCGCCGCCGCACCCGCACCGTCGGGGAGCAGCGGATTGTCGATGTGGAGTGGGAGGATGTCAAGCCTTCGAAATAGCCTCGCCGCGGCATTAATCAGGCACAGCAACGCCATGTATTATATAGAAGAACTTTACGATTTCCTTGACCGCCTGAAGGACAACAACAATAGGCCATGGTTCGAGGCTAACCGCCCGCAGTATGAACGTCTGCGCGCTCTGTGGCTCGACGATATCGACCGCATGATACGCCTGATGTCGGAGTGGGATTCCTCGCTCGCCGCACAGACAGCGCGCTCGTCGGCCTACCGCATCTACCGCGACACTCGTTTCTCGCACGACAAGACGCCCTATAAGACGTTTTTCTCTGCCGCCGTTTGCCGTGGCGGCCGCAAGTCGCACTATGCCGGTTATTACATCGAGATCGGCAACGCGGTGAGCTTCGATCAGGGCTTGTATGGAGGCCTGTGGTGCCCCGACAGCGCCATTCTTAAAAAGCTGCGCCATGCCATCGTCGACAACATCGAGGAGTGGGAAGAGATCGTCGGCGCGCCGGCGATGCAGCGCGACTTCCCGGGCTGGTGCAGCTCGACTCTTAAGACCATCCCCAAGGGGTGGGACCGCAACCACCCGCAGGCCGAGTATCTCCGCATGACCGACTACGGCAAGTTCCGCGCCCTCGACCGCCGGTTCTTCCTCGACCCCGCCTGGCCTGAAAAGGCAGCCCGCCTTTTCAGCACCCTCGCGCCCTTCGTGAACTTTCTAAATTACTCCATTGACGAGTGAGGGGTGTGACGGCGTGCTCCCGACCGCATTCCTCCGCCGCCCTCCATGCTGGCAATAAGCGGTGATAGGAGCGGCGGCACCCTGCCGCCGGTGGCTTCCAAGCGCTTTATTCTCAATTGTTAGGGTTACCGGCGGCTTTTGGCGCCTTTTTGTGAGGGGATGGAGGGTTAGGCAAGAGCTAAAGGGCGAGGCGGAAGCCGAGGTCGGAGGAGCGGTCGTATGGCTTGTTGTCGCGGCGGTAGGCTAAGCAGTCTACGCCTTCTTGGCCGAAGATGCTGATTCCGCGGTTCTCGCGTTCGGAGCCATCGGTGGGGCCGGTAGGATTCGTGGAGGGCGAATGGGAATAATAACTGCCGTCGTACCAGTCCTGACAGCATTCCCATACGTTTCCTGTCATATCATAGATACCTAACTCGTTGGGGAATTTGGTGCCTACGGGGTGAGTTTCATTTCCACTGTTTTTGATATACCATGCTACGGCGTCTATGTCGTTGCTGCCCGCGTATTTATAGCCGCGCGAGTGTTTGCCGCCGCGGGCTGCGAATTCCCATTCGGCTTCCGTTGGCAGACGATAATTTTTGCCGGTCATCTGATTGAGCTTGCGGAGGAATTCTTGTATGTCGTTCCAGCTCACATTCTCTACCGGCAGGTCATCGCCCTGAAATATGCTCGGATTGCTGCCCATCACGGCCTTCCATAGTTTCTGCGTCACCTCATATTTCCCTATCGAGAACCCCGACACCGTTACTTTGTGCGAAGGTTTCTGATTTTGCATGCCAAACATACCCTCCGACCCCATTTGGAAGGTGCCGCCGTCAACCCACACCATCTCGATCTCCGGGATGGGCGTCGGCTTGGGCGCAGGCTTGGGTTTGGGCTTGGGTTTGGGCGTGTGCGTTTCCTGGCTTTGGCCCGGTTTCGGGGCTGATGCTACGGCTACCGAAGTGGCGGCGAAGATCGTGATCAGGATAATGAGCAGGCGGCGCGTCATATTAATAAGTTTATTAGGCAATTCGTATTATTCCGACAGTAAAGTTACAAAAACTTTCAGAATCCGCGGCATCCCCGCGCCCCGTTTCTGACAAACCGCCTGCAAGCCCGGAGAAACCGAGCTGTCAAAGCTCAAAATTGAATAGCGATAGGCGGGGGATTAGGAGCGGCGGCATCCTGCCGCCGGAATGGTGTAAGGCGTTTGTTTATAGTGTGGTGTGGTTGTCGGCGGCATCTTGCTGCCGGAAAGTAATAAACAAAAGATTTATAAGGCGTTAAGGTTGTCGGCGGCTGG
>URWH01000250.1 GCA_900551515.1 uncultured Porphyromonadaceae bacterium | reverse complement strand
ACTGACCTTTGAACGCGTGATGGATATTCTCGACATCGAGCAGCCCCACGGCGTTATCCTCAGCGTGGGCGGCCAGATACCCAATAATCTCGCCGTCAAGCTCGACCGTGAGCATGTCAACATTCTGGGCACGTCGGCCGCGAGCATCGACAACGCTGAGGACCGCAACAAGTTCTCGGCCATGCTCGACAGCCTTCATATCGATCAGCCGCGCTGGCGCGAACTCACTAATTTCGACGACATCACTTCGTTTATCGATGAGGTCGGCTTCCCCGTGCTCGTCCGTCCGAGCTATGTGCTCTCGGGCGCGGCCATGAATGTGTGCTCCAACACCGACGAGCTGCACCGTTTCCTGCGCCTCGCCGCCGAGGTGTCAAAGGAGCATCCGGTCGTAGTCACCGAGTTCATCCAGAATGCCAAGGAGATAGAGATGGACGCCGTCGCTCAGCAGGGCGAGATTAAGGTCTACGCCATCTCGGAGCACATCGAGTTTGCAGGCGTGCACTCGGGCGACGCCACCATCCAGTTCCCGCCGCAGAAACTCTACGTCGAGACGATGCGCCGCATCAAGAAGATCGGCTCGCAGATCGCACGCGCGCTCAACATCTCGGGCCCGTTCAACATACAGTTTTTGGCTAAAAACAACGATATCAAAGTCATCGAATGCAATCTCCGCGCTTCGCGGTCCTTCCCCTTCGTGAGCAAGGTGCTGAAAATCAATTTCATCGATCTGGCCACCCGCATCATGCTCGGGCTGCCCGTCGAGAAACCGGCGAAAAGTGCTTTCGATCTCGACTATGTCGGCATCAAGGCTTCGCAGTTCAGCTTCTCGCGTCTGCAGGGCGCCGACCCTGTGCTCGGCGTCGACATGGTGTCGACGGGCGAGGTGGGTTGCATCGGCGTCGACACTTCCGAGGCTATCCTCAAGTCGATGCTTGCCGTCGGCCTGAGGGTGCCTGAAAAGGGCGTGCTTCTCTCCACCGGCACGGCCAAGCAAAAGGCCGATATGCTCGAAGCCGCCGGCATGCTCCACCGTTTCGGCCTGCCCATCTATGCCACGACGGGCACCTGCCGCTTCCTTAATGAAAACGGCATCCCCGCTATGGAGGCTTTCTGGCCCGACCAGCCCGACCGCAAGCCGCAGGCGCTCGACCTGCTCCACAACCACACCGTCGATTTCGTGGTCAACGTTCCGAAAAATCTCACCCCCTCGCTGCTCACCAACGCTCGTCTTGCCTCGGCGTTCATCCGCGCTTTCACCACCATCCGTGCCGACGAGATCCAGATTCTGGCCTGGGACGAATATTGATTTATTGACAGATATTATGCAGCAGATCACCCTTGACCAATGCCGCCTGCAGGCCGAGCGCCGGCTGTCGGCCGTTTACCCTCCCGGCGAGGCTCGCTCGATGGTGCGCATCATCTTTGAGCAGCTGAAGGGCTACACGCCTGTCGAGATGGTGATCCGCGCCGGCGATCCCGTGAGCGATTTCATCGCCGGCAAGGTTGATGAGGTGGTCGGTCGGCTGCTGAATCACGAGCCTATTCAGTATATTTTCGGGCAGACGCAGTTCTATGGCATCACCCTGAAGGTCAACCCCGATGTGCTCATCCCGCGTCCCGAAACGGAGCAGCTCGTCGATATGATCGTGGCCGATGCCGGCCGCCGCGAGGATCTCGACGTGCTCGACATCTGCACCGGCTCGGGCTGCATCGCGATAGCGCTGACCCGCACGCTTCTCTTCCCGCATGTCACTGCCGTCGACATCAGCCCGGCGGCTCTCGCTGTGGCCCGAGAAAATGTCGCCGCCACACGCACCGGCGTGAAGCTTCTGCAGGCCGATGCGCTCACCATGCCGTCGCCCGCTGCCCCGGAGTACGACATCATCGTCAGCAATCCGCCCTATATCGCCGATTCCGAGCGGGCGTCGATGGATGCCAACGTCCTCGATTACGAGCCTCATCTGGCTCTTTTCGTGCCCGACGCCGATCCGCTGCGCTTCTATCACGCCATCTGCCGTTACGCTTCGTCCGCGCTTCGTCCCGGCGGTCGGCTCTATTTCGAGCTTAACCCACGCTTCGCCGGCCCCCTTGCTGCGGCGATGAAGGCTGACGCCTGTTGGGAGGATGTCACGCTCATACCCGACATGCAGCGGCTCACCCGTTTTCTCACCGCCACCCGATCCGGACTATGAAAAAGACGATCTCGCCAGAATCGGCTCTCGCACGCCTCGAGGCGCTCTGCGCCCGTTCCGAGCAGTGCAGCGCCGACTGTCTGGCCAAGATGAAGCGGTGGGGGCTGTCCGACTCGGCTTCGCGCGCCATCCTCGACGATCTTGTTGGCCGACGTTTCGTCGACGACATCCGCTTTGCCCGGGCCTACGTGCGCGATAAATATCTCTTTGCCCGCTGGGGTCGCCGTAAAATCGTCGCCGGCCTCTATGCCAAACGAATTCCGCGCGACATTATCAATGAGGCCCTCGGCGAGATCGATATCCGCCGGTATGCATCGGTCGCTTTCCGCCTGCTGGCTGCCAAACGCCGCCAGCTGCCCGCCGATATGCCGCTGTTCGACGCCCGGCGCCGCCTGCTGGCCTTCGGCATGGCTCGTGGCTTCGAGACCGCTCTCGTCATCAAAATCCTCGAAAGCACAAAGTTATGGGACGGCTCGACGGACTGAAACAATGGGTCGCCGATCTCTCTGGCATGTTTTTCCCGCACCTATGCGAGGTGTGCGACACCCCGCTCACCCATGGCGAGGAGATCCTCTGCACCGAGTGTCGCTACAACATGCCGCTCTGCGATTTCCACCGCGATCCCTTCAACACCATCCACTGGCGGCTCATGCGTCACGTCCCCATCGAACGTGCCGCCGCCTATTTCTATTATTCGCGCGACAGCCGGTATGCCAACCTTATCCTCTCGGCCAAATACCGCGGCCGTCCCCGCATAATGCAGATCCTCGCCGCCGAGTTTGCCC
>URWH01000249.1 GCA_900551515.1 uncultured Porphyromonadaceae bacterium | reverse complement strand
CCCCGACAGGCACTGCCCGAGCCGTTCGGCCACGGCAAGCGCCCGCCCGGTGTGTCCTTCAACAAACACGGGCACATCCCCGAAATCGACCGCCACGCCTTTTGTAAACGTCTGCAGCGGATAGAACACGCCATAATCGTCCGTAATCGGGGCCAGCTCGCTGCACTCCACACCGCCGGAAGTGTGCAGCCACACACCGCCGCGAACGCCGATTGTTGCGGCAACGCCGGCTATGGCATCATCCTTCACCGCCACGAGATAGAGATCGGCTCCGGAGACCACGGCCGAAGAATCCGTGACGGCCTCAGCATGACCGAGCATGGCGGCAAGCCCGGCGGCATGACCCGCCGTGGGGCTATACACCTGCAGCACATCTATAGCTCCGGCTTTTTCGAGCGCCGGGCCAACAGCCGAGGCCACATTGCCGGAGCCGATGATCACCGTCAGCAGCGGTCGGTTTATTCCTGTGCCGGATTCCATTTTCCTATATGCACTTTTTCCCACAGGAGTTTCGATGTGTCGACGGGGCGGCGCTCCTCATTTTTATGGCCGAATGTCATTATGCAGAGCACCGGCATCGTGTCGGGCATGCCAAGCAGCTGCTGCACATACTCTTCGGAGGGGATACCGTCGGCTGTGAAACGTCCGCGCACCTGCACCCAGCACGACCCGAGGCCAAGATCCTCAGCCTGCAGCTGCATGAAAGCGGCGGCTATCGAAGCATCCTCAACCCAGGGATCGGAGAGCGTCGGGTCGCCGGCTACCACTACAGCCAGCACGCAGCGCTCCACAGGCAGTGCTCCGGCGGGCTTGCAGCCGGCCAGCCGCTGGAGCATCTCCCTGTCGTCGACAGCCACAAACTGCCACGAACGGCTGCTTTTCGATGTTGGCGCAAGCAATGCTGCTTCAAGTATAAGCTTCACATCCTCAGCCGATATCGGCTCATCGGTGTATTTCCTGATGCTGTGACGGCGCACCAGCAGATCATGTAGGTTTTCCATCTGTTTAATTCTTTTTTACCCGACAAAATTACTAATTATTCGCAAACAATCGCTACATTTGTTTTTTTAACGCAATATCTCAAATCCGATCACCATGACAAATAGCCCGCGGCTGCGTCTGAGCCAACTGTTTTTATCCATTTCACTTTTGTCCGCCGTCCCGGCGTTTGCCTCATCCACGGCATCGAACACCATCTGGTTCGACACGCCCAACTCCTCGACCGAAGGCGTTGCCGTGTGGCGCTTCAACGATTTTTCGGCCTCGGCCAACCCCGATCCCGCCTGGGAAAACAGCGCTCTGCCGATAGGCAACGGCGCCTTCGGCGCCACAGTCATGGGCAGCGTGGAGCGCGAGCGCATCGTGCTCAACGAAAAGACGTTGTGGATGGGCGGCCCCGGCACCGGGCCCGAGACTTACTGGGATATGAACCGGAAGGTGAGCCGTCAGCAGCTCGACAGCATACGCACGCTGCTCACCGAGCACCGCACCGCCGAGGCCGACCGTATGTGTGCCCGCCTTTTCAGCGGCTCCACGCCCTACGACCGCTCTCGCTTCGGCACATTTACAATGATGGGCGAGGCCTATGTGGCCACCGGAATCCCCGACAGCACAATCACCGGCTACCGCCGCGAACTCAACATCGACAGCGCCATTGTCACCGTGAGCTTCAACGACGGCCCCGCACACTACACGCGCCGCTATTTCGCCTCCTATCCCGACAGCGTAATGGTGTGGCAGTACCGCAGCGAGGGCGCCACACAGAATCTTGCTTTCTCCTTCGATTCGCCCCACGCCATTGCCTCCGTTACATCGCCCGCCCCCGGAGCATTGCTCTACACCGGACGCCTTGAGGGCAACGGCATGCAGTGGGCGCTGCGCGTCGACGTGCGCACGTCAGGCGGCGGAACGGTAACCGCCGACCCCGCAACCGGTATTATCTCCGTGACCGGATCGACCGACGCCGAATTCATCCTCTCGGGCGACACCGACTATGTGATGAACTTCAACCCCGACCCAGCCGACCCCAAGGCATACACAGGCGTCGACCCGGTGGCGACCGTCAACAACAATGTCACGCGTGCTGCCGCCCTCCCCTACGCCACGCTTCTCCGGCACCACTTAACCGACTATCAGAACCTCTACAACCGCGTTGACATCGACCTCGGCGGCGCCGACCGCTGTCATCTCACCACCCCGCAGCGACTGGCCGAATACCGCACAGGCACCGCCGATCCCAATCTCGAGGAGCTGTTCTTCCGATTCGGACGTTATCTGCTCATCGCCTCATCGCGCCCGGGCACCATGCCGGCCAACCTGCAGGGGCTCTGGAACAACAATATCGACGGCCCCTGGCGTGTCGACTACCACAACAACATCAACCTCCAGATGAACTACTGGCCGGCCATGTCGACCAATCTCACCGAATGTTTCACTCCGTTCATCGACTACGTAAGCTCGCTCATAGTCCCCGGCTCGCGCACTGCCGCCGACTACTACGGCGCCCGCGGATGGACAGCCGAGGTCTCCACCAACATATTCGGCTTCACCGCCCCGCTGGCCTCCGACGACATGTCGTGGAACTATAATCCCACCGCCGGGCCATGGCTCACCACGCAGATCTGGGAATATTACGACTACACCCGCGACGACGACTGGCTGCGCCGCGTAGGCTACCCGATCATAAAAGGGAGCGCCGACTTTGTCAGCGACCTCCTCATGCTGCACAACGGCAGCTACACCTCGGCGCCCTCATATTCGCCCGAACACGGGCCGTGCGACCTGGGAGCCACCTATGCCAACGCCGTCACCCGCGAAGTGCTCACCGAAGCCATCCGCGCCGCCAAAATTCTCGGCACCGACGCCGACGAGAGCCGTCGCTGGCAGGAGAAGCTCGACAGCATCTATCCTTATCAGATAGGTCGCTTCGGACAGCTTCAGGAGTGGTATGACGACATCGACACCTACGGCGATCAGCACCGCCACACCAACCATCTGTTCGGCC
>URWH01000248.1 GCA_900551515.1 uncultured Porphyromonadaceae bacterium | reverse complement strand
ACTGCCGGATTGGCACAGCGCACTACGCCCAACACACAGACGGTCAAGCCCGCCATTCCCAAAAATATTTCTCTCTTGAGTTTTCTCAACGTTTTCTTTATTTTGCAGCACAAAGATACGGAAAACGTGGCGAATTCAAAACTTAATGCTTAAATTTGCGGCAAAATTAAGCGAATGATAGAAAAGCATATCGTACTGGAAGACGTGGATCCTGTTGTTTTCTACGGGGTAAACAACACCAACATACAAATGATCAAGGCGCTCTATCCCAAATTGCGCATCGTGGCTCGCGGCAATATCATCAAAGTAATGGGCGACGAAGAGGAGATGTGTGCTTTTGAAGAAAACATCATGGCCATCGAACAGCACTGTGTCAAATACAACAGCCTGAAAGAGGAAGACATATTGGCCATCATCAAAGGCAAAAAGACCCCGAAAGAAAGTGCAGAAGGCGCCATTGTATACAGCGTCAACGGCAAACCTATCACCGCCCGTAGCGAGAACCAGCAAAAATTGGTCAAAGCATACGAAAACAACGATATGATTTTTGCCATCGGACCTGCCGGTTCGGGCAAGACCTTCACACTGGCCTACGAATACATCAAGATGCTCCTCGGGGTGAAGAATCCCAATACGGGACGCTACTTGCTGAACCGCGGTCAGCGCGACCGTCACCGCCACATCCTCGCCGTCACCTTCACCAAGAAAGCGACGGGCGAGATGAAAGAGCGCATCATCCACGAGCTCGCCGTGCTGGGCAATCTCGAATACAAATGGCCCGACCCGAGTCCCTACGCCAAACGTCTGTGCGACGAGCTGCACTGCACGCCCGACGAGCTGACGAAGGCAGCCGCGACGGCTCTGCGGCAGCTGCTCTTCGACTTCAACTTCTTTCAGGTCAACACCATCGACTCGTTTTTTCAGGGCATCCTGCGCACCTTCGCCCACGAAGTGGACGTGTCGGGCAACTATGAAGTGGATCTCGACAGCGACCGGGCCATCTCGCAGAGCGTGCGCGACCTTTTCGACTCGCTGTCGACCGACAGTCCCGACGGTCAGTCGCGCCGGCTGCAGCAGTGGATCACGCAATATCTTATAGGGCAGCTCAACAGCGGGCGTCAGGTGAGCCTTTTCAACCGCTCGTCGACAGTCTACAGCAATTTCATCGAATTCATCAAAAGCATCAGCAACGACGTTTTCGATGAACATTACGGGAAGATGATGGACTATCTGTCGAATCCCGAACGGCTGCAGAAGCTGTACACGTCGCTCAGCAAGCAGGCCGACAGCCAGATAAAAGAGACCAAATCGCTGTGCCGTGCCGCAGTCGACGCCATCACATCGCGGGGCTACGACGGCTCAGGGAAGCTGAAAGTGTCGGCGTATCTCATGAAAAAGCTCAAGGAGATGGCCGGGGCGGGCGAATGCAAGGATATAGGGAAAACGGTGGCGGCTGTCAACGAGGACATCCTCAACGCCTTCACCGGCAATCTGAAAAAGCTCATGGAGCAGTCGGCCGACACAGGACTGTGCGATGCCATCAACGATGCCACCCGCTCGATCACCGAGGGAGCGGCGCGTCTGGCCATGCTTCGGGATATACGCTCCAACATCTTCGTGCTCGGACTGCTCAAAAACATCTACGACTTCATCGAGAAATACCGCAAGGACAACAACACACTGATACTCTCCGACACCAACACGCTGCTGCGCACCATCATAGGCGATGACGACGCGCCTTTCGTGTATGAACGCACCGGCACGTGGATCAACCATTTCCTGATCGACGAATTTCAGGACACCTCGAAAGTGCAGTGGGAAAACCTGCGGCCGCTGCTCCATGAAGGGCAGTCGGTGGGCAACGACAGCCTGATCATCGGCGACGAGAAGCAGTGCATCTACCGCTTCCGATTCTCTGACCCCACGCTGCTGCAGCACCAGGTGCAGGAAGATTTCGGCGTCAAATCCATGATAAAAGGCAACGACAGCGCGGGTAACACCAACTGGCGCAGCTCGGCCGACGTGGTGAGCTTCAACAACGACTTTTTCAGCGCCATAGCGGGTATGACCGGCTTCACGGACATCTATGCCAATGTGCGTCAGCAGATCTCGCCCAAACACAAGGACCACCGCGGCTACATCAAGCTGACGGGGGTGGGGCATACCGAAGGCGCGACATTCAGCGAGACGGCGCTTCGGCTGCTCACCGACGACATCGTGCGACAGCTGCGCGCGGGCTACCGTCCCTGCGACATCGCCGTGCTTACACGCTTCAACAACGAGGCCGCCGACGTGATAGCGAGCCTGATGGAGGCCTGCAAAGAGTATGAGGAGCTTCGCGGGGTGCGTATCATCTCCGACGATGCCATGTCCATTGCCTCGTCGCCGGCCGTGCGCCTCATCATCAGCGTGATGCGCTTTCTCGACATGCCGGCCGAAGAAGCAGCGGAGGAGTCGGGCGAAGGCGAGAGCACGGCGGGCAAGCGGCGCAAAGCGCGACTGCGCGAGATAGGGCGTCTGATGAACATCTACGAGCACAACCTGTCGCGCACAGGCGACGTCGGCGAATCGCTGCGCGTAGCCATAGCGGGCGCCGGCTCCACGTCGGGCGCCGGCATAGTGACGACGGCCGACAGCGAAGCCGCCGGGTCGATGGCCTGCTTCAACGTGCCGTCGCTTGTAGAGCGCATCATAGCCCGCTACATATCGCCCGAAACGGCCCGCGACCAGAACATGTACATCGCCGCATTCGTCGACGAGATGACGAGCTTCTGCAGCACCGGATCGGCCGACCTGCATGCGTTCCTGCAGTGGTGGGACGACAAGGGATGCCGGGCGAAGATCTCAGCGCCTTTTGACGAAAACGCACTGATGGTGATGAGCATACACAAATCGAAAGGCTTGGAATTCAAGTGCGTGCACATTCCGTTTGCCGACTGGCGGCTTGTGAATTTCAAATCGATCGAATGGTTTGAGCCGGCGGGTGCCATAGCCGCCGAGGAAGATATCAT
>URWH01000247.1 GCA_900551515.1 uncultured Porphyromonadaceae bacterium | reverse complement strand
CTCGTTGGCGCTTTTCTTCAGCTCTTTCGGTCACGATGGAACCCCATCGCTCCCTCATGATCTGAAGAAAATCACTCAACGATTGACCGCCCTGCCGTTAACATTTATTGTCGAACCGGCTCTTATCTGATGACAGCAAGCCCGCGCCGCCGGGGTGACGGGCGCGGGCTTGCGTTATGGGGGTGATGCGGGTGTGTCTTACTGAGCGAGGTCGACAGCGTAGTAGGCTTTCTTGCCGGTGGGGTAGATGCCGGTGATGAACATCACGTTTTCGGTGGCATCGGGTGCTGTCACAGCGTTGTAGGCTTTCTCCATGTCGTCGACCGATGTGATGCGCTTGCCGTTGACTTCGAGCACTATGAATCCGTCCTTCAGACCTGCATCCTTGAAGGGACCGTTTTTCAGACCGGCCACCTGGATGCCGTTGCTGATGCCGAGCTGTTTCTTCACGTCGTCCTTGATGGCCTTGAAGGCGCAGCCGAGGTCGGCCATGCTTTTGGCGGCGGCGATCGATGTGTTGCCGGCGCTGTTGTAGAGGGTCACGGTGACGGTGTGCTGCTTGTTGTCGCGCAGATAGGTGATCTTGATCTTTTCACCGGGGCTGAAGCGGCTTATCTGCTCCATGAGCTGCGGGGTGTGAACGGTGGGTGTGCCGTTGATGGCGGTGATGACGTCGCCGGGCTCGATGCCTGCTTCTTTGGCAGCGCTGCGGTCGTTGACGGCGTTGACAAGGAGGCCTTCCGATGTGGAAATGCCGCGTTCGGAGGCGAGTTTGGCGTTAAGCTCGGTGAAGGTGATGCCGAGGACGGCACGCTGCACCACGCGGAATTTCATGAGGTCGTCGGTGACTTTGCGCACGATCGATGTCGGGATGGCGAACGAGTAGCCCGAGTAGGAGCCGGTCTGCGAGTAGATGGCGGAGTTGATGCCTACGAGTTCGCCTTTGAGGTTGACGAGCGCGCCGCCCGAGTTGCCGGGGTTGACGGCGGCGTCGGTCTGGATGAAGCTCTCAATGTCGAGACGGCCGTTGCTCTGGCCGCCGGAGATGCGGCGCGCTTTGGCGCTGACAATGCCGGCGGTGACAGTCGAGGTGAGGCCGAAGGGGTTGCCGACGGCAAGCACCCATTCGCCGATTTTAAGATCGTCGCTGTTGCCCATGGGGATGACAGGCAGGTCGTCGGCATCGATTTTCACCAGCGCGAGGTCGGTCATGGGGTCGGTGCCGATGAGCGTGGCGTTGAAGGTGCGGTTGTCGTTGAGCACTACCTCAAGACGTTCGGCTCCGTCGACCACGTGGTTGTTGGTGATGATGTAGCCGTCCTTGGTCACGATGACGCCCGAGCCGAAGCCGCGTTCCTGCTCTTTGTCCTCGCCGCGGCGCGGACGGCGCATCTGTCCCGAACCGCTTCCGTCGCCGAAGAAGTATTCAAAAAACGGATCGTCGAAGCCGGGGAATCCGGAGTTGTAGCTCACAGTGGCGTAGTTCTTGATGGCGACAACACCGTTGATGGTCGATTCGGCGGCCGAGGTGAAGTCGGCGTTCTGAACCGAACGGCTGGCTACGTTGAAAAGCCGTGCGTCGGATTGTGCGTCGGCATATCCGGCAGTCAGAATGCCCATTGACAGGGCTATGATTACTTGAAGTTTCATAAAATGTGGAATGTGTTGGGAGTGTGTATAATATTGTCAGATGAATTGTCGGTTTATATCCGTTGCAAAAATAGTGCAATCTTTAAATTTTTCGTTTATGTCGGAGATTATTTAATGTGATTTAATATGTAAGCGTTAAAAATTTATTTTTTTTCACCGAAAAGCGTGAATAAACGTGCAGAAAAGCCGACAATTATAGGAAATGTTGTCATAAAAATCGCTATTTTTGCCGATGAACTTGCAAAGAGTCATGAAAAGAACAATCCGTCTGATGATTCTGGCCTCGGTGCTGCTGACTGCAGTGTCGGGTCTGACCTCGTGCGGCACGTCGCGCAGCGTATCGCGCAGCCAGGGCGGCCGGCCGTCAGCGTCGTCGCAACGTCAGCCGTCAGCGCCGGCGCATCTCGACTTGTCGCGCAAGATGGCGAAACCTATGGAGGCTCTGCTCCGTGAGGCCGATTCGTGGATAGGCACCAATTATCAGTACGGCGGCAACGACCGCGGCGGCATCGACTGTTCGGCGCTGGTGATGCGTGTGTTTGACAACGCTCTGAACATCAAGCTGCCCCGCACATCGCGCGAGCAGCAGGAATACTGCACGCCTATTGAGCGCGTCGACCTCCGCGAGGGCGACCTCGTGTTTTTCACGGTCCGCGGCGGCTCGACGGTGGGTCATGTGGGCATCTACGTGGGCAACGACTGCTTCATCCATTCGTCGTCGTCGCGCGGGGTGATCATCTCCTCGCTCACCGGACGTTATTATATTGACAATTATTTCAGCGCAGGCCGTGTCGAGCAGTATCACGCGTTGCTCGACGACAGGCTCCGGCCGGAAACACCGGCTGCGGCTCCGGCACCCAACGGCAATATGATCGCGTCGGCCGGCGCCGCGAAAACCGACACGCGCAAGAGCACCGCACCGGCGCCTCCCCGCACTGTCAGGGTGATTCCGGCACCTGCTCCTGCGGCGGATGTGCCTGAACAAGCCGCATCTGTCCGCACTGCGCCGGCATCTGTCCGCACTGCGCCGGCACCTGCCCAGGCTGAGCCGGCCGACGGCGAGGCTTCGGCGCTTGAAGAACTATCGGAATTTTTTGACTGATGAATGATATTTTCAACCGTGTGGAGCGCCTTGTGGGGCATGAGGTGCTGGAGGCGTATAAGCATACGCGAGTGATCGTGCTCGGCATCGGAGGCGTGGGCAGCTGGACTGCCGAGGCTTTGGTGCGCTCCGGCGCTATTGATATTATAGTTATCGACTCGGTTGCGGCGCTCGTTACCAAGGCGGAAATTGAGGGCGAAATGGGCGACTCGCACGTGGGTCAGTTGGCACGCCTTATGTCGCAGGCGCTGCGCAAGCTGACAGGCGCGCTTTCAAAAACCGATT
>URWH01000246.1 GCA_900551515.1 uncultured Porphyromonadaceae bacterium | reverse complement strand
ATCGATGCCGCCTCGTTCATCTCCACCATAAATGTCGATTCGCCGTGCGAGATGTTGTCGCTGGCGCCCACGCGGGTGAAGATCTTGTCGACGATGCCTATGCGCGCGGCGTCGGCGGCCACGAAGCTGCCGGTCTGCGCCATCAGCACCGTGAGCGCCGTCTGGCGCAGCAGTGCCGATTTGCCCGACATGTTGGGACCGGTGATCATCATGATCTGCGTGCCTGAGTTGCTGAGGTGCACAGAGTTGGAGATGTAGGGCTCGCCCGGCGGAAGCTCGCGCTCTATCACCGGATGGCGTCCCTCGGTGATGTCGATGTCGAGCGATTCATCGACGGTCGGGCGGCAGTAGTGGTTGGCTATGGCAACGCGGGTCAGCGACAGCAGGCAGTCGAGCCGCGCTATGAGCGAAGCGTCGAGCTGAAGCGCTTTGATATACTGGCCCACGGCCGCCACGAGCTCGTTGTAGAGCCGCGTTTCTATGACGGCTATCTTCTCCTGGGCGCCGAGTATCTTCTCTTCGTAGTCTTTAAGTTCGGGGGTGATGTAGCGTTCGGCGTTGACGAGTGTCTGCTTGCGTATCCATTCCCCGGGCACTTTGTCGCGGTGGGTGTTGGTCACCTCTATATAGTAGCCGAACACGTTGTTGAAGCCGATTTTAAGGCTGGGGATGCCGGTGGCGGCGCTTTCGCGTGTCTGCACCTGCATCAGATAGTCCTTGCCGCTGTAGGCAATATGGCGCAGCTCATCGAGCTCTTCGTCGACACCCTCGCGGAACACTTCGCCGCGGTTGAGCGCCACGGGCGGGTCGTCGACAATCTCTCGCGCTATGCGGTCGCGGATCCCCGCACACGGGTTGAGCTGCTCGCCGATGGCCTGCAGCGTGGCGTCGCTGCTTGCCGAGCACGCGGCTTTCAGCGGCTCCACAAGGCTCAGGGCCTGGCTCAACTGGTTGAGCTCGCGAGGGCTCACGCGCCCCACGGCCACCTTGCCGGTCAGGCGCTCCATGTCGCCGATGCTGCTCAGCGATTCCGACAGTTCGTCGCGCATGTCGGGCTGGCGCATAAACTCGGTGATCACGTCCAGACGGCTGTTGATGGCGGCCACATCCTTGAGCGGGAAGAGCAGCCACCGCCGCAGCATGCGAGCGCCCATCGGCGTCACCGTGCGGTCGAGCACGTCGAGCAGGCTCTTGCCGTCGGCGCCCATCGACTCTGTCAGCTCGAGGTTGCGGATGGTGAAGTTGTCGAGGCGCACGTAGTGGTCCTCGTCGATGCGGCTCAGCGCCGCTATGTGGCTGGTGCGCGTGTGGTTGGTGATGTCGAGATAGTGGAGTATGGCGCCCGAGGCTATCACGGCCGACCGCATGTGGTCCACGCCGAAGCCTTTCAGCGAGCCGGTCTGGAACTGTTTCATCAGCCGCTCGCGCGCCGTGGGCTCCGTGAAGATCCAGTCGTCGAGTTCGAACGTGAGATAGCCGGTGGCCACGCGTTCACTGAACTCGCGCTTTTTGCCGCGCTCCACAAGCACCTCTTTGGGCGAGAATTTCGACAGCAGTTTCTCCACATAGTCTGGCGTACACTCGGTGGTGAGGAACTCGCCGGTGGAGATGTCGAGGAAGGCCACGCCCCACAGCTTCGGCGTTATGTCGATGGCTGCCAGGAAATTGTTGCGGCGGTTTTCAAGGATGTTGTCGCCGAGGCTCACGCCCGGTGTCACCAGCTCGGTGATGCCGCGCTTCACCAGTTTCTTGGTGAGTTTCGGGTCCTCGAGCTGTTCGCAGATGGCCACACGTTTGCCGGCGCGTATCAGCTTCGGCAGATAGGTGTCGAGGGCGTGATGCGGAAATCCGGCCAGTTCCACCGACTGTGCCGCCCCGTTGGCGCGCTTCGTCAGTGTGATGCCCAGGATCTCCGATGCCGTGATAGCGTCGTCGGAAAATGTTTCATAGAAATCGCCCACGCGAAACAGCAGCACAGCGTCGGGATGCTTCTGCTTCATCTCGAAATACTGCTTCATCAGCGGCGTCTCAACAATCTTTTTAGCCATGGTCAACCGAGTGATTATTTTCAACGTAAAATTACGCAAATTTTTTTAATTTTGCGAAAATGATTGAACGACACATGCTCCCCGCTCTCGCCATTGCCGTCGTTGCCTCGGTGGCATCGGCGGCTGCGCCCGTGATCAGTCAGGGCGACGCCCTCGCTGCGTATGTGTGGGACACGTCCGACAAGTCGTTCGATCCCGAAAGCCTGCTGCCGTTGTTCAGAGCCGAGCCGATAGCCGATGCCACTTTCGCGCGGATGCGGGGGCGCTCTTATCCTGAGGACTGCAAGATCAGGCGATCGGAGCTGCGCTATCTCATCCTGCCGCACTACGACGGCCACGGCCATGTGCGCATCGGGGAGATGGTGTGCAACCGCGCCATCGCCGCCGACCTGGTGGCAGTGTTCCGTCAGCTCTTCCTCGAGCGGTATCCCATAGAGCGCATGGTGCTGATCGACGAATACGACGGCGACGACGAGCGGTCGATGCAGGCCAACAACACATCGTGCTTCAACTATCGCCCCATCGGCACCTCCCGGCGTCTGTCGCGCCACGCCTACGGCATGGCTGTCGATATCAACCCGCTCTACAACCCCTACGTGCGCCGTGTCGGCGGACGCACCATAGTCCGCCCTGCAGCCGGCGCCCCCTATGCCGACCGCAGCCGCACCGACATCCCCTACAAAATCACCCGCACCGATTGCGCCTACCGGCTCCTCCGCGCCCGCGGCTTCCGCTGGGGCGGCACCTGGCGCAAAACCAAAGACTACCAGCACTTCCAGCGCTAACGTCCGCCTGCTCGACCGGCCGCCTGCTCGCTCGCCCGTCCGGAAGGAGCCCTGCCAGCTCTTTTATGATGCCAAAAGGCGGGGTTAGGAGCGGCGGCTTCCAGCCGCCGGAAGGGGTAATTGATTGATTTGTTGTTGGTAAGTGTGTCGGCGGCTGGAAGGCGCCGCTCCTAACGCTTGCTATTGGTTTTAGTGGGGATAGGTTTGGTGGGGTTCGGGAGTGGCCGGGGG
>URWH01000245.1 GCA_900551515.1 uncultured Porphyromonadaceae bacterium | reverse complement strand
TGTGGTGACCGGGTTCGTTGCCGTGGGCATATTGTCCGATGAGGCCGGTGATGTCGGGCGAAGCGTTGTCGCCGGTGAGCTGCGAGCCTGTGCTGAACAGTTCGTCGAGATGTTTGATGGCTTCGGCTTTTGAGCCATAGAGCGCTACAAGACCGTCGAGATCCTGCGGCACGAGCCATGTATATTGCCAGGCATTGCCTTCGCAATAGTCGTCTTCACGATGTGTGGTGGCGTTGGGATCGAATGGCGTGCGCCAGGAGCCGTCGGCAAATTTTCCGCGGACAAAACCGGTCGATTTGTCGAAATAGTTGCGCCATGAGTGGCTGCGTTCGGTGAACTTCTTGTAGTTGGCCTCGTCGCCCATAGCTTTGGCGGCGGCTGCAACGGCTGCATCGGCAACGGCATATTCCATGTCGTAGGCGATGGCTTCATTGAATTTGTCGGCCGGTATATAGCCATATTGCTGACGGAGAGCGCCGCCACGGGCCGTGTCGGCTGCTGTTTTCAGGAGAGCCTGATAGGCTTTCTGACGGTCGATGCCGGGTTGGTTCTTGACGATGGCGTCGGCCACGGCTATTATGCCTGGATTGCCGACCATGCAGTCTGTTTCGTTGCCCCAGAGGTGCCATACAGGGAGGCGTCCCTGCTGGTCGGCGATATTGACCATGCAGTTGACCATCTGTGAGCTGCGTTCCTGCTGGTATATGGAGAGAAGCGGCATTTCGGCGCGATAGGTGTCCCACAGTGAGAAAATCGTAAACTGCGGTGAGGCTGACTTGTAGATTTTGCCGTCGGCTCCGCGGTATTGGCCGTCGGTGTCGCTGAACGTGGCAGGCACTATCATGGTGTGATAGAGAGCTGTATAGAATTTCTTCAGGGCTTCGGCATCGTCGGAGGTGACTTTTATTTTCTTTAGTTCGTCGTTCCAGGCCTGCTTGGCGGCAGCGCGGGTGCCTTCGAAGTCCCATGCCGGCATCTCGGCGGCCAGATTGGCTTTGGCACCTTCGATCGATACCGGAGAAATGGCCACTTTCACCATCACCTGTTCGGCGGAATCGGTCTTGAAGCTGACGCGTCCGTACATGTCATCCTTGCCTTGGATCTCGAAGGATTCAAACGGCTTCGAGAATTCGGCCACGAAATATACTTTCTGGTCTTTGGCCCATCCGGTCGAATAGCGTGAGCCTACTATGCGGTTGTTGCCTTCGGCACGCATCTCGGTGGCCGTCGGCTTGTCCCAGCATCCGCCGTTTTCAAGATCGAAAACGATGGCGGCCTCGTCGGATTTCGGGAAAGTGTAGCGATGGAGTCCCACGCGGTTGGTGGCGGTCATTTCAGCGAGAATGCCGTAGCGTGTGAGGGGAACGCTGTAGTAGCCCGGTGTGGCTATTTCATGCGAGCGGTCGGCATAGGACCATAATCCCGATTTCTGATCGGTTTCTTCTCCGCGTGCGTATGTCACTTCGCCGACAACGGGCATCACGGTCACATCAAAAAGGTCGCCTATGCCGGTGCCTTCGAGATGGGTGTGTGAAAAGCCGATCACTGTCGAGTCGCTGTCGTGATAGCCCGAGCACCAGTCCCAGCTTTGGGGGATGCTTGTCGGGCCGAGCTGTACCATACCGAAAGGCACATTTGCGCCGACAAACACATGTCCGTGACCGCCGCTTCCTATTTTGGGGTCGACCATAACGGTGTAGTCAGTCGAGTCGGCAACCGGCTGTGTGGTCTGGCTGCCCGAATGACACGATGCGAGCAGCAGGGGAGTGAATAACAGAAGTTGTGGAACTTTCATAATGACGGTTGATTATTTGTTTTTGTCTTTTAAATTGAATTTCAAGGTTTTGCCGTTGATCAGATCGTCGTGCGAGATGCGGTGGCTGTTGATCGGTTTGCCGCCAAGTTCCATGGTGCCGATATAGATCGATTCGGGTGTCTCGCGGTCGGCCTCAATGGTGAGAGTGCCTTGCGGAGTGTCGATTTCAACGGCGTCAAACACCGGAGAGGTGAGCGTGTAGAACGGCTCTCCGGGGCAGTCGGGGTAGAAGCCCATCATGGAGAATACGGCCCAAGCCGACATCGTGCCGGTGTCGTCGTTGCCGGGGATGCCGTCGGGCTGCGTTGTGAAATATTTGTTGAGGAGGCGGTTCACTTCTTTCTGCGTGCGCCATTCTTCACCCTTGAAGCGCGAGAAGAGATATGGGTAGGCGATATCGGGCTCGTTGGCCGGGTCGTAGAGGCCTTCGTCGAACACCATCTGCAGCTTGTCGACGAATTTCTTCTTTCCGCCCATCAGACGAGCGAGGCCGTTGACATCGTGGGGAACGAAGAATGTGTAGTTCCACGCCGAGCCTTCATGGAATCCGGGCACGGCTTCGAAGTTCTCGCCCTGACGGGGATTGAACGGGGTGAGGAATGTGCCGTCCTGATTGATGGGACGCAGTGTGCCGCTCTCTTTTGAATAATAGTTGGCATAGCCTTTTGCGCGTTTGCGCAACTCTTTGGCGAAATCCTTGTCGCCGCGCTCCTCGGCAAGCCATGCGAGTGCATTATCGGCCACATAATATTCGAGCGCGTGGCTCACGGAGTTGTCGCCCGAGTTGTCGCCGGCATACATGCCCAGGGGCACATAACCTTTTTCAATGTAGGGGTCGATGTCGGGACGCATCGGATTGTTTTTGCCGGGCGTCGTGGCCGAGCGTTTCATGGCATCGTAGGCGGCATCGATGTCGAAGTCGCGCAGGCCTTTGCGCCATGTGTCGACGATCACGGGGATTGCCGGGTCGCCTTCCATCGTGAATGTCTCACGGCCGTAGAGTTCCCATTTGGGAAGCCAGCCGTGTTCGCGGTACATGTCGAGCATGGAGCGCACCATCTGCAATTGCCGTTCGGGATATACCAGCGTAAGAAGCTGGTGCACATTGCGGTAAGTGTCCCACAAAGAAAAGACGGTATAACGGTCGCCTTGGGTAGTCAAAATCTTATCACTCTCCATAGCGGGATATTCCCCGTTCACATCTTGCAGGATATTGGGATGTATCAGCGTATGATAGAGTGCCGTATAAAAAA
>URWH01000244.1 GCA_900551515.1 uncultured Porphyromonadaceae bacterium | reverse complement strand
CGCCTCCCCACCCTCAGCCCCGCCGACCTACCCCGCCTCAACAAATACCTCCGCGCCTATCGCCTCCTCACCGACCCCGACGACACCCCACCCACACTGCCCTAACTTTATCGACATAATTGTCTTTCACGGGCCGCCGGCCTGTCACCGGGCAAGCACAGGGACTTTCAGGGGGCAGCCGGTGGTGCATCGGCCACATTTGATGCAGTCGGGGTGCAGCAGCCCGTCGGCATCGCTTTTGCTCTCGTAGGGCTTAAGCTGCATGGGGCACACGGCGGAGCATAGCTTGCATTTGGTGGTGCAGCTGTCGCCAACCACGATGCGGCGGTAGCCGGCGGGCAGGCTGCCGCGGCGCGGCGTGGCCCACGACGAGAGCGTGCCCATCGGGCAGAAGGAGCACCAGGTGCGCGGGGCATAGATGAACGAGAGGGTCACGCCTACAATGGTGGTAACGAGGATTATAAGCCAGAACACACGACCCATGGCCTCCCAGTCGCCCCACGCACGGTACATCTGCACGCCGAACATAGTGAAGATAAACGCCACCATAAACGTGCGGAACCCTTTGGTGCGCACAAACGCCGGTATCGGCTTGTGAGGCGAATATCGGCTCAGCACTTTGTCGTAGAGGCTGCCGCGCGGACAGGCGTTGCCGCACCACCAGCGCCCGCGCCTGACGGCAAACGCCACCGGCGCTATCATGCATATCAGCGCGAGAAAGCCGATCATGGGATAAAAGTAGCCCGCTATGAGATAAGCTATTATAATCCAGTAAAGCGGAAATCCTTTCTTGGGATAGTGCCTGAAAAATCGTTTCTGTGCCATTTCGTTCTGTCGTTGTTTCGGTTTTTACAGCGCAAAGTTACGACGCCGGAGCGATAGGCGCAACCGATGAAACAGATTGTGCAATCGAAAAAAACAATCAGATGACGATCGGGAATTTGCGGTGGCGGGCATAGACCATTGACACGGGGATGACCGACCGGACGGCGTCCGACAGGATATTGAGCAGTCGCTCGCGCACGAAGTTGCGGTGGACCACGAAAGCTATCTCGCGCGATGGCTCGGGGTCGGTAAGCGGCCTGACGTTGGCCTGCTGCGCGGCGCTCAGCAACGGCACATGCAGCTCGGGGATGATGGCAAACCCGCCGTTCTCGTCGACGATTTTTATGAGAGTCTCCACGCTGCCCGCCTCATAGATGGCGCGGCGCCCAGTGGCAGTGTTGCAAAACGGGAACACGCCGCGGCCGGGGCAGTAGCCCTCGCGAAGCGCCCACACATCGTCGGCAGGCAGACCGCCTGTGGGCAGGCTCCGCGCCTCGTGCAGCGCAGTGCCGGGCGACACATAGGCCATCAGCCGCTCGCGGTAGAGCGGTATCTCCAGCAGCTCATCGCTCTCGACCGGCGACGCCATCAGCGCCACGTCGATCTCGCCCTTCTCCAACCGCCCGATCATAGCCGGCACGCGCGCCTCCTCGACATGCAGCTGTATGTCGGGATGGCGTGCCGACAGATACCGCAGCATCTGCGGCAGCAGATAGGGCGCCACCGTGGAGATGATGCCGAGCGACACGCGGCCCACCGATTCGCCCTTGCGCGCCGCCACCAGCTCCCTGACCTGCGCCGCGTCGAAGAGCACCTTCTTCGCCCGCGCCACGATCTCCGCTCCTATGGCCGTGGGCATTATCGGGTGGCTGCTGCGGTCGAAGATGGCCACGTCGAGCTCCTGCTCGAGCTTCTGAATGAGCGCCGAGAGGGTCGACTGCGACACGCCGCACGCCTCGGCAGCCTTCGCGAAGTGGCGGTAACGGGCCACGGCCACTATATATTCCATTTGCTGAAGTGTCATCGTCTGTCAGGATTCTGAGTTGATGAATGCGTATAGTCCTCGCGTTCGAAAAATTCGATGCAAAGATAGGAAAATTCTATTTTGCAGAACGCCATCGTCATCGTAAATTTGCAACTGAAACCTCAATCACAAACCAATCAACCGTCAACCCATGATAAAGTTAGACCGCAACATCTGCCCGCACGACCACCTATGCCCCCTCATCAAAATATGCCCCGTGGGAGCCATCTCCCAGGACGCCGACGGCTACCCCGTCATCGACCACGACCTCTGCATAGAATGCGGCAAATGCGTCCGCACCTGCCCCCTCAAAGCCATGAAGCAAACCACGCACAGCCGCTAACCCCGCCGTCGGCTCTCCGCCGCAGCGCCACCCTCCACCGCCCCGCCCGCCACAGATTTCAAAAAAAAATTCCGGACGGAGTGTCACATTCGGGCAATCGGCGCTGTCATATATGCGAGAGTCTCTCAAAAACGAACATATTTACCTTCACCAATAAAAACCTCATACAATGCATGCTTTAGTCTCAATCTTCATCTGCTGCATACTCCCGCTCGGCATCGTAGTGGCCTATTTCATCAACCAGATGTATGTCAACAAAAAACGCGCTGAAGTCCTCATCAAAGCCATCGAAAACGGCAGTGCCGATGCCGACAAGATAGCCGAAGCGCTGCAGAAGCCGCGCAAGTCCGAACGCCAGCGCTTCAACAGGCGCCTCCTTTGCGGATGCATCTTCTCGCTCATAGGCATCGTGCTCCTCATCGTAGGCCTCGTTAACCTGAGCAGCGGCTCGCCTATAAGCTCCGACCCTGTGACGGTGCCCCTCGTGCTCGGCGGCATCATGATCGCCGTCGGCCTCAGCTTCCTCATCGTGTGCCGCGTAACCCGCAATCAACTCAACTGATCCCGCGAAGCCACAACGATGATGACACGCGAGGAATTCACCGGACAAGTCAAGGCCACGCAGGAAGCGTTCCGACGCTTCCTCGCGGCCTTGTGCTGCGGCGACACCCAGCAGGCCGACGACATAGCGCAGGATGCCTACGTCAAAGCCTATCTGTCGGTCGACAGCCTGCGCGACCCCCGCAAATTCCAGTCGTGGCTCTACAGCATCGGATATCGCCTCTTCCTCAACCACAGGCAGTCGCCCCGCTCCCATCAGCCGCTCGACGAAGCTGCGGCCATAGTCTCGGACCAGGTCGCCGACGCCCGCTTCCGCTACGAAAAGCTCT
>URWH01000243.1 GCA_900551515.1 uncultured Porphyromonadaceae bacterium | reverse complement strand
GACGTGCTCCGCAACCGCCGCATCCACCAGCGCATCACCCGCAACCCCCTGCGCAAGCAATACGTCGAGAAAAACAAAAAAGACAACGTTGTGCTCGATCTCTCGAAATCCGACGACGAGAAATAACGCGCTCTTCCCTCACCACTCTCCATGACATCCATGAGCAAACTCCAGAACGTAGGCAGCAATTTCATCCGCAGCGACAAGTTCATCTACTCGCTGCTGCGCGCCGGCCTGGCCTCGCAGGTCGCCTCATGGATCGACCTCTTCACCGGCTTCGCCCTCTTCGCCTGGTGCGGCCTCGCCCCATGGCTCTCCACCGCTATCGGCGCGACCATCGGCGGCGTCATCAACTGCATCATCAATTTCCACTTCACGTTCCACGCCCGCGAATGTTCGTGGCGCGCCGTGATTGTGAAATACGCCATAGTGTGGGTGGGCAGCCTCCTGCTCAACTCTTTCGGCACGCAGGGCCTCTACTGGCTCCTCAACCACTGGCCTTGGCTCGAGACCATCGGCTTCCGGCCCGACGGATATTTCGCCGCCGCCCGACTGATCGTTAGCGGCATCGTCTCCCTGTTCTGGAACCTCCTCCTTCAGGCAAAATTCGTCTACCGCGTCACCGCGTTCGATCCCTATGCCATCCGACTTATGAACACTTTCATTCCGAAGGCGTGCAAGAAATAATCGCTCACGCCCTTTACGAGATAACCACCAACCCTACAGCCATGTCATCATCCGAAACAGACGATTATAAAGACTTGCGTCCCGACGTGCTCAACTACGACGACGTCCGCACCATGATCCCCCGCCTCGACGGCCACGAAAAACTGGTCAACGGTCTCCTCCACTTCCTTTCCGTCGACAAGGTCAACGCCATTCACCGCAAGCTCATGGACACCCCCGGCCCCGAATTCGTGCGCCGTATGCTCATCGAGGAATTCAAGATCAAACTGCGCATCGACAACGGGCAGCAGCTTGAGCATCTGCCCGAAGGCGCTTTCATCACCGTGAGCAACCACCCCTTCGGCGCCCTCGACGGCATCACGCTCATATATCTGATCACACGCTACCGCCCCAAATTCCGCGTGATGGTCAACCTCATCCTCAGCCGCATCACCGCCATGCGCCCCAACTTCATAGCCGTCGACGCAATGGCCAGCAACGACCCCGCCAAACGTCAGGTCTCCGTCAACGGCATCCGCCAGGCCCTGCGGCAGATACGCGAAGGAGAGCCCCTCGGCTTCTTCCCCGCCGGCGCCATGAGCACCGTCAACTGGCGCGGACGCCTTCAGGACCGACAGTGGCAACCTACCGTCATTCAGATCATCCAGAAAGCCAAAGTGCCCGTGATACCCATCTTCTTCCACGGCAGCAACAGCTGGTGGTGCAACTTCCTCGGCAAGGTGTGCTGGCCCGCCCGCTCGCTCCGCCTCCCGGCCGAAGTGTGGCGCAAGGTCGGCAAGGAAAACCATGTGAGCATCGGCGAGCCCATCTCGCCCGAAGAGCAGGCTGCCCACGGCGCCTCCGTCGAGGAGCTCGGACAGTATCTGCGCGAAAAGACCTACGAGCTGCGCGAACGCTATCACTGACATCAGCCGCCCGACCGACCGTGGTCTGAAAAGCTACATTTTATTTTGTTAACATATTAGACAGTCTGTTTAACTTAATTTGTCGCTTTTGCAACAATTTTCAGCTCATTTTAGACTATTTAAACAAAAATAAGAATATATTAAAGTAAAAAATTTTTGCATTAAACAAATAACGCGTACTTTTACGGCTCACAATGCAAACGCTGCACCGCGAGAGCGGCAGCATGCCCAACCTTAGATTGAATCAACAATTACAACAACTTAAAAATTTACTTACAGTAAATCATGAACGCAACTAACGTAAAACCCGCTGAAGGCAAGCTTGGCGTACTCGTAGTAGGCCTTGGTGCTGTCTCCACAACATTCATGACCGGTGTCCTCATGACCCGCAAAGGTCTCGCAAAACCGGTCGGCTCAATGACACAGTACGACAAAATCCGTGTAGGTAAAGGTGCCGACAAAAAATACCTTAAATACAACGAAATCGTGCCCATCGCCGATCTCAACGACATCGTATTCGGCTCTTGGGACGTTTATCCCGCCAACGCCTACGAAAGCGCCATCAACGCTGAAGTGCTCAAAGAAAAAGACATCAACCCCGTAAAGGATGAGCTTCTGGCTATCAAACCTATGAAAGCCGCTTTCGACCACAACTATGCAAAACGCCTCGACGGCGACAACATCATGGTTGGCAAAACACGCTGGGAAATGGCCGAACAGCTCCGCAAGGACATCCGCGACTTCAAAGAGAAAAACGGCTGCAGCCGCATCGTTGTCCTCTGGGCAGCCTCAACTGAAGTCTACGTTCCCGTTGACGAAAAGGTTCACGGCACTCTCGCCGACCTCGAAGCCGCTATGAAAGCCGACGACAAAGAGCATGTTGCTCCCTCGATGTGCTACGCTTACGCTGCTCTGCAGGAAGGTGCTCCCTTCATCATGGGCGCCCCCAACACCACCGTCGACATCCCCGCTATGTGGGAACTCAGCGAAAAAACAGGCATGCCTATCGCCGGCAAAGACTTCAAGACCGGTCAAACACTCGTTAAATCCGGCTTCGCCCCCATCATCGGCACACGCTGCCTCGGCCTGAACGGATGGTTCTCTACCAATATCCTCGGCAACCGCGACGGCCTCGTACTCGACGAACCCGCCAACTTCCGCACCAAAGAGGTTTCCAAACTGTCCACACTCGAGACAATCCTCGAAGCCGACAAGCAGCCCGACCTCTACAGCAACTACTACCACAAAGTACGTATCAACTACTACCCCCCGCGCAACGACAATAAGGAAGGCTGGGACAACATCGACATCTTCGGATGGATGGGATACCCCATGCAAATCAAAATCAACTTCCTGTGCCGCGACTCCATCCTCGCCGCTCCCCTGTGCCTCGACCTGGTACTGCTCAGCGACCTCGCCGCTCGCGCCGGCCGCTTCGGCATCCAGCGCTTCCTGAGCTTCTTCCTCAAGAGCCCGATGCACGACTACACC
>URWH01000242.1 GCA_900551515.1 uncultured Porphyromonadaceae bacterium | reverse complement strand
CTCGGCGGCAACGAGGAGCACCTGCTGCGCGCCATCAGCCGCTCCTTCATGATTTCGGCCGACAACGCCCACGGACTCCACCCCAACTACGTCGAAAAGCAGGATCCCACCAACCATCCGCTCCTCGGCGCAGGTCCTGTGATCAAAATCAACGCCAACTGCAAATACATGACCGACGCCGACAGCGCCGCCGTCTACGCAACCATCTGCCGCAATGCCGGCGTGCCGGTGCAATACTTTGTCAACCACAGCGATGTGGCCGGAGGATCCACCCTCGGCAACATCCTCACCTCGCAGATACCGCTGCGCGGCGTCGACATGGGCGCCGCCATCTGGGCCATGCACTCGGTGCGCGAGACAGCCTCGGTCGACGACCACGATCTCATCATCCGCTCCTTCCGCGAGTTCTACGCCACGCCGGAATAACCCCGCCCGTCAGACCATAATACAGCGAGGCGCCGCTACGGTATCATCACCGCGCGGCGCCTCGTTTATGCTATCGGCCCTCTGGCTTACAGCTCGAAACCGACATTGTCGACGTAGAAATTCAGGCCTTCCGAACCGACGAAAGGTTCGCCGCTGCCCGAGCTGATCATTACCACTACATGCGTGGGAGTGGCGTTGGCATCGTAGCCTTCCTCTATCACAGGTTTCAGCTTGTTTTTCGAATTGCGGGCATAGTAGGCATTCGATTTGGTGCGGAGTCCGAGCCAGCTCATACCGGCCTTGCCGCTGATGTCGCCATACACGATAGGAATCTTATGACCGTTGACCCACTTCGAAGCCTTGGTGAATTTCTCTCCGGCGGTGCCTACGCGTTTGGCATGCAGATTGCCTTTGGCGTCCTCCCAGCGATGCTGAAGAAACACAAACACCACAGCCTCGTCGCGGCCCTGAAGCGTCTTTTTCGATCCGAAGCCCGTAGCCTTTGTGCGGGTGTTGGCTGCCGGCATATCCACGCGATAGTCGAGCACCAGAGCTTTCGGGCGCTTGGTATAGGCAACGCCCATATCCATCTTCCCGTAGGGATTCTTCGTCGAAGTGACCGGCTCGATCATCTGACCCAGGAACATCGATCCGGCAACCATCACATCCATGTTGATCAGACCGGCAACCTTCACATGCTCCAGCTTGGTGCAGAGCTTGGCGCAGAGGTCGTTGCCCTTGCGCACGCAGGGCTCTACGGCGTTAGAGGCTTTGTTGATGCCCGACACCCGGGCATAGACATTGCTCGTGCCCCAGGGCGATCCGCCCTCGTTGACATAAGCCTTGTTGCCGGTGATGGTCCGCGCCGGACCCACCTCATAGACATTCTTTTTCTTGCCGCCGATCATGCCCGACTCGGAGATGACGCGGGTGATCCAGCTGTTGAAATCGCCATATTTTATATATTCCACTCTCTGGGCTACGATAGCCTGTGCACAGACAGTTGCTATGAACAGTGTTGTAAAAATTCGTTTCATAATCTAAGAGCTTGTTTTCTTTTTTCAAGCCTACAAAATTAGACATTATTTTTCAATTATGCATTCTATATTGTCGACGACACGGCCACACAAGCCATTTCGGACACAATAAAAGCCGGTTCGACGACATTTCAGAATGTGTATGTCAGGCTTATTCCTCCCTGCAATCCACTCCCCGAGGGAGCTATCCACGAGCTGCCCGACAGGCCGCCGAGGGCCGCGCTGCGGCGTGTGGCCTTGCGCTGGTCGCCACGGAAATAGCCTATCGTTTCGTTGAGCGGGTCCACAAGCCATGCCACTGCATAGCCCAGCACCTTCGACCCCAACAGCCGGTAGCCATTGCCCACAATATTCCGTTTGACAAGATAAAATCCCTCGCCCACGAGCGACCCTACAATCGGCGTAACCACAAGATCCTGCACCGACGGTATCTCATTGAACGATTCAAAACCGTATTCCCAGAAAAACGTCGATATGCAGAAACTATACAAAAACGAGCCCCAGCAGTTGAAGCCGCAGCTGCGAGCACCCATGTAATAAGCCGCACCGGCATAAGGGTGAAGCATATAGTTGAACACCAGATTGTCGTGATCCCACACCGGGCCTGCCTTTACGTGATTGATCCAGCGCTTAAACAGCGGCGTATCGGCATTGGCTTTCTTATTCCACGCCGTGGCATCCTTTGGAAGCGCCTCAAGCACAAGCATCGTGGCTACGCCTGCCCCCATGAGCACCCCGGTGTTCACCCACAGCTGCTTCCAGTCGGGCATGCTGCGCGTGCGCGAGTATGGAAAGTCATACAGCGTGAGCCGGCCATATCCCTTCTCAAACTCTTTCAGTATCAGTGTGTCGCTCAGCATCGCCGCCACATTCATGTCGTCAGCGCCGGGTATCGCTAACGTATCCTCCGCCGCGACATCACACGGCTCCACGACGCTCTCCACGACCTCGGCCACCACTGACAGCGTGTCCCCGTCCGCGCTCTGTGCAGCAGCCGGAATGGCTGCACAGCACATCATCATTATTTTTATAAGCAGCTTCATAAAATAGCAAAACGGTACATCTTAACAACACCCGACCCGCCCTTTTGGATTTCATCCGCGCCGCCATCCCGCCGTTTTTTACAAAAAAGTCCGTCAATAAGAGCCGATAATTGGGATATTCGGGCAATTATCAGTAACTTTGCAACGCCAATTCTACCACTCGGCACACACAATTGCATTTCTTATAATGGAATACACCCGCATTTCAGCGATGCTCATCTCTCTCTTTCTGACGGTAGTCTCCCTCCGGGCTGCCGCCGGCGACGTGACCACTCTCAGCATCGCTCCCGCTGATACCGCCGCAATTTCCGCTGTCCCCGACACCATCGTCGCGAAGCGGCCCAACATATTCCGGCGATTCATCAACTATTTCAACGAATCCAACAAACCCAAATCATATAAAACCTTCGATTTCAGCATTATAGGAGGCCCCCACTACTCTTCCGACACACGCCTCGGGATCGGCGTTGTGGCTGCCGGGTTCTACCACTCGACCAAAGGCGACACCGTCACCGCACCATCCAACATCTCACTCTACGGCGACGTCTCCACCGTCGGGTTCTATATGATCGGCATACGCGGCAACCACATCTTCCAGGGCGACCGTAACCGCATCGACT
>URWH01000241.1 GCA_900551515.1 uncultured Porphyromonadaceae bacterium | reverse complement strand
CAAAACCTAAGCCGACCTGACAAAATCAAGTCGGCTTTTTTCGGATGGATACTATATTCCATATCCGCCCGGCGCGGAAGCCATAAAAAGAGATGCGACACCGGAAATTCGGCATCGCATCTTCATCCAACATTATGCTTAATTAGGTTTATTCCTGTGATTAACGGCGACGGCTGCGTTTTTTCTTACGCGAGGCGGTCGATTTGCCTTTGCGCGATTTTTTGCCTTTCGACATTTTGCTCTTTTTGTGGCTTTTTGACGGACCGTATCTCAGCGATTTCTCGTAAGACGATTTGTCGAACGTGAACACGTCTTTGTGAGTCACGAAGTTTTCGAAATCGATGATGGCGTTGGGGTTGATGGCCAGACCCATGAAGCGTGTCTCGAAGTGGAGGTGCGGGCCTGTGCTGCGGCCGGTGTTTCCGCCGAGAGCTATCGGCTGGCCGGCTTTGACATACTGGTTGGGCTTAACGAGGAAGCGTGAGAGGTGGCCGTAGACGGTTTCCAGTCCGTTGTCGTGGCGAACCACCACGTAGTAGCCGTAGCCTTTGCCTTCAAATTTGGTGATGCGCACGCGGCCGTCGAAAGCAGCGACTACGGTGTCGCCGACGTTGAGATTGAGGTCCACACCTTTGTGCATGCGGCCGAAGCGGGGGCGATAGCCGTAGTTGGAGGTGAGCTTTCCGCGCACGGGAGCCACATAGCCTGTCACGTCGATGTTGCGGGTTTCAGGTATGGCGAGGCCGGCGTAGGCCGTGGTTATTGATTGCGATGACCAGTTGTAGTTGAATAAGTCGACATCGCCTGTCTCGATATTGAGCTCCTGTTTGCGAAGCGCTTCCAGTTTTGCTTTGTCGATATCTATTCCGGCCACGCGCTGATTGGCGATAAGGCTGTTGTGTTGATCGGTATGGGGCGTGGGGAGCCGGAATTGTGCAGTGGCAGACGATGCGCAGAGCATTGCTGCGACAGCAGCGGCGATTGTCAGTTTTTTAGAAAGTTGCATTGAGGGGATCGGTTTGTTTTTTTTGAGGTATAGAGATTGGGGTTATTCGTTTGTGTTGAGTAGTAATCAATGATTGGGTTGTCAGATCTCGTCGGGGGAATAAAGGAACGGGCGGTTCTGGGGAATCCAGTCGAAAATTTCGTCGGGGCGGAAGAACCGGTTCACTTCGATCTCGGCATCCTCAACGCTCGATGAAGCGTGGATGATGTTTTCCTGTCCGCTGAGGCTGTAGTCGCCGCGGATGGTTCCCGGAAGGGCTTCGCGGCCGTTGGTGGCTCCGGTCATCATGCGCACTACCTTAACGGCGTCGCGGCCCCGGAGGCACATCACGATGACCGGGCATGCGGTCATGGACCGGAGAATGAACGGGAAGAAGGGACGGTCAACGAGGTGAGCGTAGTGCTCGCGGAGGATTTTCTCGTCGAGCTGCATCATTTTCATGCCTGCTATGATGAGGCCTTTGCGTTGGAACCGGGCGAGGATTTCACCTGTCAGGCCTCTCTGCATGGCCGAAGGTTTGAAAATGATGAGTGTTCTTTCCATGATTTTTAGGATTTGATTACAATTGCTCTGTTTTGATGCTCAAAAATAATAAAATGATACTAATAGCCAAAATGTTAGCAAAACAAAAAAACTTAATTTAGTTAATTTGTCTAAAACTGCAAAGGCTAAGTAGCTGGTAATCAGCCGTGGCAAGGAAAGTGCTAAAATACGTGAAAGTTAAAAGAATAGTGTTTAGCCGGTTTTGGACTGTTAATTTCCCGTTAAAATATGTAATAATTTTCCGCAATTTTTTAACACGGTTTTTGTCTGCCCGCAGTTTGCATAAATGTAGACGCTTAACTGTGTGGCGCTTTGCTATGTGGCGTATGGGTGTGGGGCGCGTCAGCTGATCTGGCTCCAGTCGATGGTTTTGGCGAAGAGTTCTTTGATCTCTTCGGCTACGGGGGTGTATTGCGGCGAGGAGAGGGTGGGGTCGGCATCGAGAATGCGGTTCGCCTCGTCGCGGGCCGCCGTGAGGATATCGGAATCGTTGGCCAGCGAGGCTATCTTCAGGTCGATGGGCATGCCGCTCTGCAGTGTACCCTCGAGGTCGCCGGGTCCGCGCATCTTGAGGTCGGCTTCGGCTACGACAAAGCCGTCGGTGGTCGAGGTCATGATCTCAAGCCGGCGGCGTGTCTCCTGCGCTATCGCCGCTTTGGTCATGAGGATGCAGGTGCTCTGGCCTTCGCCGCGCCCCACGCGTCCGCGCAGCTGGTGGAGCTGCGACAGCCCGAAACGCTCGGCATTTTCTATGACCATCGTGGTGGCGTTGGGCACGTTGACACCCACTTCAATCACGGTGGTGGCCACGAGGATGTCGGCTTTGTGCGAGGCAAAGAGGTTCATCTGGGTGTCTTTCTCCGACGGCTTCATCTTGCCGTGCACGTAGGCTATGCGGTAGTCGCGGAAGGTGTCGCAGATCTGTTCGTAGCCCTCCTCCAGACTTTTGAGGTCGATCTTTTCGTTCTCTTTGATCAGGGGATAGACGATGTAAGCCTGGCGCCCCTGCCGCAGCTGGCGCGAGATATGCTGATACACTTCGAGGCGGCGGTTTTCATAGCGGAGCAGGGTGGTGACCGGCTTGCGCCCGGGCGGCAGCTGATCGATCACCGACACGTCAAGGTCGCCGTAGACGGTCATGGCAAGGGTGCGCGGTATCGGGGTGGCGGTCATGACGAGGATATGCGGCGGGATGGCGTTCTTGCGCCACATTCGCGCGCGCTGGGCCACGCCGAAGCGGTGCTGTTCGTCGATCACGACGAAGCCCAGGTTCGAGAACTGCACGCGGTCCTCGATCAGCGCGTGCGTGCCGATGAGTATGTCCACTTCGCCCGAGGCGATGCCTTCGAGCGAAGCCCGGCGTTCCCTGGCCTTCGAGGCGCCGGTCAGCACGGCTACCTTCACGTCCATTCCGTCGAGCATCTTGCAGACGGTGGCGTAGTGCTGGCGGGCGAGGATTTCCGTCGGGGCCATCATGCAGGCCTGGAAGCCGTTATCGACGGCCAGCAGCATGGACATCAACGCCACGAGGGTCTTGCCGCTGCCCACGTCGCCTTGCAGCAGGCGGTTCATCTGGTAGCCGGAGATCGTGTCCTGCCGGATCTCC